>JASFGF010000109.1:0-7934 GCA_050123915.1 Desulfobacterales bacterium
GTATCATACCCATTTGTCCAACTTCCTGATCCCTGACCTCCGACCCCTGATCCCCGATCCCTGTATCTCAAATCATTTTTGTACGACCACGGGTTGTCCGGGCCTAAGACGCTCATTCCCACGAATCACGACCTGATCGCCTGGTTTCAGGTCTCCTTCCACGGCAACATCTCCATCATAATAGCCGGTAATTTTAACAGGAACCGGTATGGCTTTGCCGTCATTAACCATAAAAACCAGCCGGTTGTCTCCGGCTGTAACCACAGCATCTTTGGGAACCAGCAGCGCTTTTTTTTCAGTTGCCAGATTGAAGGTCACCATGGCTTCCATGCCGCTTTTTATCTTATGGTCAGGATTTGCAATGTGTATCCTTACAGGAAAGGTTCTGGAATTGGGATCCCCCTGAGGAAGCACTGAATATATCTTACCTGAAAAAAGGGTGTTTGATATGTTTTTTATGGATATTTTTACGTCACTTTGGGATGCCAGCAGAACCGAATAGCGTTCGGGAACATCTACGGTTATTCGAATGTTATCAAGATCGAGAAGGGTGACAACAGGCCCTCCTTTATTTATCCATTCTCCGATTTGGGTGTGTTCCTTTGCCACAAAGCCGGAAAATGGTGCCAATATTTTTTGTTGTTTTAGTTCGTATTTGAGCAGCTCTATTTCAGACTCATTCTGGAGTAATTCCTGGGAAAGCGCACGATACGCATAAAAAGCGTTATCATATTGCTTTTCGGCAATACTGTTTGTCTCTCTAAGTTTGCTGACCCTTGTTAGCTCCTTTTCAGCATTCTGAAGGTTTGCCTGGATTCTTTTCTTTGCCGCAACAGCGCCTTTGAGCCGAAGCCTCAGTTCGGTGTCTTTCAAATTTGCCAGCAGGGCTCCTTTTTTAACATAATTCCCTTCTTTTATCGGGAAATGTTCCACAAGTCCCGATATTTCAGAAGCAACCGTACTTTCTGCAATGGCGTCTGTTGTTCCAACAAGGGATATCTGATTTGAAACCGTCTTGGTCTTAACAATTGCAACCTGAACCGGTGACGGTGGGGGACCTTTTTCTTTACTTGGATCTTTGGCCGATGAGGCTGGAACCGAAAACAAACAGACAGTTGCGGCAATTAAAAAATATCTGAAAAAAACCGCTTTGATATCAAATGGAAGCATGAATAACCTCTTTTAATGTTGGATCTTTAATCAAGTAATGGGGAATCTATATTTTAAATCCGGGAACGTCAAGAATTTAAACATATGCATTCCAAACGATTTTTTCAAATTGTACAGCAAATAAATGCTCTTGCCCCGATGATATACTGTATTATATTTAACAATATTCGAATGCGAAAATTGATTTCAAATATTTAAGGCGATTCCAAAGGTCTCTCCAAACAAACGCGAAAGGACATACTTATGAAAATTGCAGTCAGCGGCAAAGGTGGGGTTGGCAAAACAACGTTTTCAGCACTGATGATACGAACTTTAAATGAGCAGGGGAAACATGTGCTGGCCATTGATGCGGATCCGGATGCCAACCTTGCGGCAGCATTGGGCATTCCAGATGCAGAGAACATCGTTCCAATAGCCGAGATGAAGGAGCTTGTTTTTGAAAGGACTGAAGCAAAACCGGGAAGCATGGGTGGTTTTTTCAAGCTCAACCCCAAAGTGGACGACCTTCCTGACGCGCTTTCAGCAAAACTGGACAACATTAAACTCATGCGCCTTGGGGGGGTTCAAAAGGGCGGTTCCGGATGCATCTGTCCGGAGAGCACCCTGTTAAGGGCACTGATTACCCACATTGTTCTGGCGCGGGATGAGGTGGTGGTCATGGATATGGAAGCCGGAATCGAACATTTGGGCAGGGCAACCGCTTCGGCTGTAGACCGGTTGATTGTGGTGGTGGAACCCGGTCGTCGAAGTATGGATACCGCCGGTCATATTCGAAAGCTTGCTTCCGAGATCGGCTTAAAAAATATTGTCCTTGTGGGCAACAAAATTCGCAGTCCTAAAGACGAGGCATTTTTAAAAGAGCATTTAAAGGATTTTGAGTTTCTTGGCTTTATCCCCTATGATGAAGCGTTGATAGAGGCGGATCTGGATGGTGTTTCACCATTTGATGTGGATTCAACTGCAAAAGAAAATGTTAACGAGATGATTTTAAGATTTTAATGAGCCATCCAAAACGACACTTTTATGGAGGAAAAAAAAGAAAAGGCACATTCGACCGGGGTCGCCGGCCTCCCAAAATCAAGGCCGGTGCGGATGCCGGACTCAAAAAAATTTTTGCCGGTATCGGTGTGCCGGCTCAGAAACCGTTTAAACCCGATCCATTTCAGCTTCAGGCATTGTCGGCCGTAAAACGGTCCGACTGCCTGGTAACCGTACCCACCGGCGCCGGCAAAACCTGGATTGCCGAACAGGCCATCTCCCGAATCCTTAAAAAGGGAGGTCAATCATGGTACGCTTCTCCCTTAAAAGCCTTGAGTAATACGAAGTACAGTGAATTTTCAAAAATTTTCGGACCTGAAAACGTCGGGATTTTAACCGGTGACAGAAAAGAAAAGCCGGATGCACCCGTCATTGTAGGAACCACCGAAATTCTCAGAAATCAGCTTTACGATGCCATGTATCAGGGGACAACACTTCTCACCGATTTCGTGGTTCTTGACGAGGCACATTTTTTAGGGGATGAAGACAGGGGCGTTGTCTGGGAAGAGATCATGATTTATCTTCCCTCCAGGATTCCGCTTCTTTTGCTCTCGGCCACCATCGGCAATGCAAAGGTTATTTCCCAATGGCTTTCGTCCATTCGCGGTAAAAAATGTATTGTTGTTGAAGAAATCAAACGGCCTGTACCGCTCTATCCGCTTTTTTTTCACCCGTCAGGGACGCTTTACCCACTGCTCGTGAAGGGAAGTCCGGGGAAGAGCAGATTGTCGAAAAAGGTGGCTGCTTATGTCAGCAGCAATCGTCCACCTTATCTCTCGCCGCCCAATAAGCTGCCTCCTTTTGGGGATATTTTGCGCGTACTAAGCAAATACCGGCTTCTGCCTGCCATATTTTTTCTCAAATCAAGGGCCGACTGTGACAAGGCCCTTGATTTGTGTGAAGAGGGTTTAAGAGCCGGCCGGATTAGAAAAGATAAACGCAGCCGGAGAATCGAAGAACTTGTGGCCCACAATTCCCATATTGCCAGGCACCGGCAATTGTGGCACCTTGAACACTTGGCTGCCGGCGCCCATCACAGCGGACAGCTCCCGGCATGGAAACTGATTCTGGAAACCCTCATGACAGAAGGGCTGCTGGATGCCGTCTTTGCAACCTCTACCGTTGCTGCCGGTGTCAACTTCCCGGCCAGGACCATTGTTCTTCTTAACTCCGATCGGTTCAACGGCAGAGAATTTCTACCGCTTTCTCCCACTGAATTTCATCAGATGACCGGGCGGGCCGGGCGAAGGGGAATGGATCATATTGGATTTGCTGTGGCAATTCCGGGAAAGTACATGGATATCCGGCTTGCCGCAAAGCTGATGAAATCACCGCCGTCTGACGTGTCCAGTCAGATAAAGATAAACTTTTCAATGGTTCTTAACCTGCTTTTGTCACACACGCCGGAACAGATCGAAGATCTTCTGAAAAAATCCTTTGCAACGTATATGATCATTCATGCAAGAAAAAAAAGAGGGCTTCAACACCCTGTAGAAAATGATCATAATAAGTTATGGCAGGATTTTGTACGGCATCTCGATTTTCTAAAAGAAACCGGTTATGCCACCAAAAGCGGCAGACTGACCACCGACGGCATATGGGCCTCTCAACTTCGGGTCGATCAGCCTTTGATGATTGCAGAAGGCTTTAGATGCGGAATTTTTCCTGACAATGATCCGGCACTCCTTACCGCTGTGACAGCGCTGTTTGTCAACGAACGTGAATCCGATGAAATAATAGACAGGGCATTTATGTCTAAAGCACTGATCAACACCTTTTTCGAAGTTAAAAAGAGCCTTTCATCCTTTTCAGCACGGATGTCTATAAAGGGGTTTGACACCCGGCCGCTGATTTTGCAACCGGCGGCAACTCTGTATGCCTGGACAACCGGCCTGCCCTGGGAAAAGGTGCTTTCCATCGCCAAAATGGAAGAGGGAGACCTGGCTATGCTGATTCTCAGGACAGCGGACAACCTGAGGCACATCAGAACCCTTAAGGATGTCTTCCCTGAAGCCGCTTCAGCAGCAGCTACGGCAATAGACCTTATTATGAGGTATCCGGTGGTGATGGATTACGAGTAATCTGAGTTCTTGATAATAACTTGAATCCAGATCCAAAATATAGCAGGTGTGTTGAACAAAGGTTTTACTCTCCAAGGATTTTTCCCACCTGATTGATAATCTCCCCGGCTGTTGCCTTGTCCTTCAAAACGACTCTTTTTCTTGCATCAACTTTAACCTGTGTTGTTTTTGACGTTACTTCTTCTAAATGAATGACGATGTCAAGTTCCTTTGTCGTTGCAGTTATGGTTCTGCCCTCTTCTGACTTGATGTCATCAATAATCTTAATGTCCATTTTTTTCAAAGCATCAATTGTGGCTTGGTGAACTCGATCCACAGGAAAACTGAAAGACCTGTAAGCCACATTGCTAAGGGTATAGCTTATTCCGGCTCCTGCACCAGTAAGGGCGATAGCTGTGCATCCTGACACTATAGGGAGAAAAAGGACAATGAAGAATCTTTTAAGGAAAATCATAGATTTACAATACAAAGTTGTTGGATGCGGAATCTGACTTTTTGGGTTGTTCTTTTCGTACTTTTCCAGTTTCGTGTTTTCATGATCAAATGATTCTAATTCGAATCAGACAAATGTGTTTTTGTAAATTTTTTCCTGTTCGTCAAGAATTTCGCGTAGAATTTCGATGGTTGTCATGGGATTCATGATGACCGTTCGAAGCACCACGATATTTTGTCCGGGAAAACCTTTTATATCGAGTGTCGTTCTGGAGACAAAGCTGTTTCCGGCCTCTCTTTGAAGTCTTTGAATCCCTCGGTTGATGTCGTTAAGTTTTTCGTTGATAATAGAGGTCTGCTTCGCATCACTTCCAATGAGTTTTTCCTGATAGTCAAAAGGGCATAATCGGTACGTCAGGATGTTGAGTTCAGGGGGTGTGATCAGTTGAAAATCCGGTCTTTTTTCAATTTCGTCGGCAAACTTACGGGCGGTTTCGATGCCGTGGTCGATGAGTAGGGCATATCCCCGGCTACCCATGATTTTTAGGGCGCTGTCGAGTATCAGCGAGTTGGCTTCCCGTGATCCTGACGGCGATTTGATACCTAGATCTACCGATCCCGGACGGTTGACATAATTGGCATGATAAATGACTCCGTCCATGAGGGTTGGATCTTTAAAATAGACCATACCGCAGCTCATGGGCATGTAAAATTGTTTGTGTCCGTCAATGGTCACGGAATCGGCAAGTTCGATGCCCGAGAGCAGATGACGGTATTTTTTCGACATCAGCGTCGGACCTCCCCAGGCCGCATCCACATGGAAATGGATTCTGTTTTGGGCACATATTTCACCCAGCTTCAAAATCGGATCCACGGAACCGGTTTCCGTAGTTCCGGCAATGCCGATTACCGCCAAGACGGCTGTTTTATCTGAGTTTTTTGTTAATGTTTCGATGGTTTTTTCGAGCGCTATTAGATCGATCCGGTTCTTTTCATCCACATCCACAGCGACGATGTTCCGGTTGCCGATGCCCAGCAATCCACCGGCTTTGTTCAGTGAATAGTGACCCCGTTTCGACACAAGAACCACGCATCGTTCTATGTTATATGCCTGATAGGCAGCTTGCAGCCCTTCTTTTTCCACACCGTCAAAACCTATTTTTGGGGCAAATAGCGTATTTCGGGCCACCCACAAGGCTGTGAGGTTTGAGAGGGTGCCGTTTTCAGTAAAGCAGCCGAGGGTCGTGCGGGTGTTCTGAATATGTTCGTTGTAAAAGGCATCGTTTTTTTCATAAATCAGCCGGTGGATTTTGGCCAACACCTGTTTTTCCACCGCTGATACTACCTTGGAGGTTTCGATTTTGACCACATTTTGATTTAAGGCCGCCACGATGGTTTTGAGATGGACCATGAAAAAAGGAATGGCAGATGTCATATGACCGACAAAATAAGGTGAGGCCACATTCACTGCATGGGGGGCGATGTCTTCGATCAGATCGGTAATGACGTCGGCCAGTTTTTTTTCAGGATTTTGGCTGATAAGGCTGTCCGTAAATCTGTCGGCCAAATCCTTCAGACTGATCTCTTCGGTAAAACCGACATGTTTTTTTAGAAAATCGTGGAGTCCGAACAGGATTTGCTCCATGTACTTGATCAATGTCGACCTTGAAGCTTCGTTTTCAGGCCGGATGAATGTTCGAGTCAGGGCCGGCCAGTCGGCCACGAGTTCTTTTTTTTGGTCCATCCTGTTATTTATATTCATCGGCTGTTTTACCTGAAAATATGGTTCTTCTCCAATTTTGTTGGAGAAGAGGGGCCAAGGATTTCAGGGGTCAAGAAGTTTTTCAAAGTAGTCGCTCCATGGATAATCTTTTTTTAAAACGCGTGATCACGCCAAGGGCGGATAAAACTCATGGCAAGGGCTCGTAAAGAAAGAACAGGAACCTATCTTTGAAAAATCAATAGATTTGCTACATGATCTGCAATTTCTTTTAAAGATGCGATTTCAGCTATGCGTCTGTTCTTTCTAACGATCCCTAAGCCACTCAAACAGCAACCGTTTTTAAAAAAAATCATCCATTCCGCTCTTCTCTCCGGCCAGTATGCCCTCCGGCTTCCGGCTAGTAGAGTTTACAGCTTGGAAAGGCTGGAAGCGGAGCCGGAAGCTCATACTCAGGGATTATGATAGAAACTCCCGATGGTTCAATTAACTACAACTCGGGAGATGATCCGAAAATATAAAGTTTTAATATTTCATGCCCTAATAGCATGGCAGGGCGCTGATGCCAAATCAAATTTTTTCAGGGGCTTCAATTTATGTCTAAAAGGCGAATAAACAGAACTGTAGAAAAACAAGACTCTGGTGTAGAAAAATCCAGCATCCTCTTAACTATTTATCATTAAACAGAGAAATATTAAATTAAGAAATAATTTTATCCGTTTATCCTGCTGGTGTGTAGAATTATCCAACATGTTATTATGAAGTATAAAACATTCTTGTGGGTCCTTGATCGACTTTAAAATTTATATAATATTAAGATGTTATGTAATTATCTAAGGAATTTTTTCTGAAATGGCACACCCTTTGCTCTATATATCCCGAAAACAGATCACAGAATGAGAAAACCATAGGACAAAGGAGTAAGAAAAATGGCAGAAAAAATTAAAAAGGATCAAAGAAGTCGTTTGGGTTACGGATCATCCTACAGAAAGGGCGGTAAAGAGGATCTTGGTAAAAAAGGTGAGATCGATGCGGTTTTGGGTGGCCAGGTGTGGATGGTGAAACCGGATAAAGATGCCATGGCGGCAAATCCCTGTCTTTGGATGGAGGCCGGTGTTGTAAAAAACAAAGATTGCAACAACTATTATGATTGTATGTCATGCAAATATGATCTCGGCATGAAAAAACAGGTGGAAAAAGGCAAACAGATCAGCTGGCAGGATGCCATGAGAAAAAGACCTGATATGGACAGAGTCTGTCGGCACAGTCTCACCCATCGTATTCGGGAAAGGGTGTGTGCTTACGACTATCAGTGTGGCAGTTGTGACTTTGACCAGTTCTTTGAGGATGTTATGAGTCCGAGAACAAAAAGCATGCCCTTTGAAATGGAGAACGTGAAGGGCTTTGATGTTCCCATCGGATACTATTTTCACAACGGGCATACTTGGGCTCGAATTGAAAGCGGTGGATATATTCGAGTCGGTCTGGATGAT
>JASFGF010000110.1:0-7887 GCA_050123915.1 Desulfobacterales bacterium
CTCCTGATTTGACCATATGGCATCCGTTTCAATATACAATTTTTTTAATGTGTTTTCAATGGATGTCCGTTTCTCTTCAAAATCGGACCGTTGCAATTCTTCTGGAATTCGAATTCCATCCGAAAACCGAATGATCACACGGGAAAAAGGCTTTGGAACCATAAATCTGTCCCAACTGTTAAACACCCATTTTCTCTCGGAAGAGGTAATGACGGGAACAATCGGCATTCCCGAAGCCTGGGCAATAAGAAGCAATCCGGGTTTAACAACGCCAGGAGGACCGGTAGGGCCGTCCACAATATGACCGACCTTGTATCCTTCATGAACCAGTTTTTTAATCTCCCTTAATGCTTGACGTCCCCCCTTTGATGAAGAACCTCTCACCGGATACCATCCCAGGGTGTTAACAACTCTGGCAATCAGTTCTCCGTCTTTGCTCTGGCTGATCATGATTGAAATAGGCTTTCGGCTCGCGAAAAAGGTTATTCCCGGGAAAAATCTCTGATGCCATGAAGCATAGATCGGAATCCGCCCTCTTTTCAGAATATCTCTTTCAATCTCGGGATTCATCATTCTGATCCTGTAAGTCGAGGATATGATCTTAACGATCAGGATTCCGATATAAGGAACTATTTGAAAGTTTAACAAACGTTTCAGTATATTCATTTTTTCAGACATTAAAATCTTTTAAATAATATTTTTCGATAAAATCCCGATCATATCTTTCATCATGCCGGCATTCCTGAAAAGGAATTACTTCTTTCTGAACAGTAACGTTTATCATCGTTCTCAATTTCACGGTGGACATCGGGATCGGATAAAACTACTTTTTCAATTTTCCTTTGTCAAGAGATTATAGGGGGTTATAATTCAGCGTATCGCATTTTTATAACTTGTTCTAATTAATTAGTTTATTGACAACCGTTGTTTCGATCTTATCAAATAGTGGAATAATGGACGGAAAAATAAATAAGCTTTTTTAAATTGAGAAATTTTTTATCCCATTGATTCATATTTCCGGCATTCCAACATTTTAATTGTGAGCAGGACGAAGCAATCTAACTTTCAAGCATCGAAATGGCACTGACAACATCCAGGGAAGTTGACTTCCAGTGAGAAAGTATGATTAACTATTTCAATATGATTCATTCTCTCGCCTACTTTAACTTAATGACAAAAGAGAGGCGGATATTTCTTAAAAAAGAAAACGGATCGCAGAATAACAAATGATAAATGTCGAAAATCTTACAAAAAGTTATGATCGTGAAGTGCTCTTTGACAGTGTGAGCTTTAAGCTGAATCCTAAAGAAAAAATAGGTCTTTTGGGGCGCAACGGACACGGAAAAACAACTCTCTTTCGCCTCATAACCCGCAAAGTATCTCCAGATTCAGGAATAATAATAATTCCAAAACATTATCGTATCGGTTATGTTCGCCAGGAACTCAAGTTCACAAAAGACAATGTACTTGCAGAGGGAATGACCGGACTTCGTGAAGACGAAAAAGACCAGCACTGGAAAGTTGAGGGGATACTCTCAGGTCTCGGATTTTCCAAAGAGGACTTTCAACGACATCCAGGCGAATTTTCAGGAGGATTCCAGGTCCGCCTGAATCTTGCGAAAGTACTCGTCTCTGAGCCGGATCTTTTGCTTTTGGATGAACCGACCAATTATCTTGACATCACATCCATCCGGTGGGTTGAACGTTTTCTGAACCGTTGGCCTCGTGAGCTGATGCTGATCACCCACGATAGAAGCTTGATGGATAAGGTCATTTCACACACCCTCGGTATCCATCGCCGAAAGATCAGAAAGTTGACCGGAAACACTGAAAAGTACTATGCGCAACTCGCCCAAGACGAAGAGGTTTACGAAAAGACCCGTCTCAACGACGAGCGCCGTCGTAAGGAAATAAAACAGTTTATCAACAGATTCAGAGCCAAGGCAAGACTCGCGAATCTGGTTCAGTCGCGTATCAAAACACTGTCCAGGATGGAAAATAAAGAAAAACTGGAAAGGCTGAAGACACTTGATTTTTCTTTTAGAGACAGCCCGTTTCCTAAAAAGCAGGTGATGAATATTCGAAATGTTTCTTTTTCATATGACACCCAAAAACCGCTGATCAGAAATTTCAATTTCTCATCAAAGGCACGGGAACGTATCTGCGTTGTCGGAAAAAACGGCAAAGGGAAAACAACACTGTTAAAGCTAATGTCAGGGGCGCTCAAACCCCGAAAGGGCGACATCGCTCTTCACCCGGCAGTTAAACAAGGATATTTTGAACAGAGCAATATAAAAAACCTGGATGAATCAAGAACCATAGAAGAAGAAATTCTTTTTTCGCATCCGGATGTCGACCGCCAGCAGGCAAGAAATATTTGCGGTGCAATGATGTTCGAAGGCGACAGTGCGTTAAAAAAAATCGGCGTTCTTTCCGGCGGAGAAAAAAGCCGGGTGATCCTGGGCAAGCTTCTCGTAACACCTTTGAATCTTTTGCTCCTCGATGAACCCACCAATCATCTGGATATGGAATCATGTGACGCAATGCTTTCCGCCATCGACAGTTTCGAAGGTACCGTCATTATGGTGACCCACAATGAAATGTTCTTGCATGCACTTGCCGAGCGTCTTATCGTATTTCAAAACCATCGCATTGACGTCTTTGAAGGGACCTATCAGCGGTTTCTGGAAAAATATGGATGGTCGGATGAAACAGAAAATCCGGAAGCCGACCCGAATGGCGTTGACCCTCCTAAAGAATCGAACTTAAAGTTGACCAGAAAAGAAAAAAGGCGTATACGTTCCGAGTTCGTTGCTGAACGATCTAGAGCCCTTAAGCCCATTGAACAACGGATCTTGAGTATTGAAAACCGTATCGAAAAACACGAAAATGACCTCGACGGACTCAATGCTGATTTACTGGCGGCCTCACAGGCCGGTGATGGCGAAAAGATCGGTGTGCTCTCTCGTTCCATCCACAGCTGTCGGTCAGCCATCGATAACCTCTTTGAGGAACTTGAAAAATACACCATTGCCCTTGAAGAGCAAAAGACCATATTTGAAGAAAAACTCGAACAGCTCGAATCGAATACAGAGTGTTAAGGATATATGATGAAAAACAATTTTGAATGTACAGACAACATTAAAATTAAATCACGACCTCAAAAGCCGGCTGCCGAAACCCAAAAGATTTTAGTTTTTCAACAAAACGGTAGTGGTGAAAAAAAAATAGAAGGTATTCGGCGTTGCGGCAAAAACCGTTTTACTTTAGATATTATATCTATCAACGATTCTCTGCCCACAATTATCGACGATACAACCCAATACATTCCCCGAAACTTTCAAGCGGATATGGTTCTGGATTATTTAACACATCCGGACCTTTCCTATGATCTTGCAGTTGTTTGCCGTGATAAAAATATCCCGGTGGTGGCTTCCGGAAAAAAGCTGCGGGTTAAGGGCGCTCTGACGCCCCCCACATGATGCGGTCTCTCCCGGCAGGTCTGTCTGGGTGATTACGGAAAAATGTTCGGCATGCCAGAATTTGTCGTCAAGATTTCCAACGGACGTATTGATCACATTAAGGTGGTGCGCGGGGCTCCTTGCAAAGCGACCTGGGAGGCCGCACAGTGCGTTAAAGGTCTTACAGTGGAAGAAGCACCTGTTCGCATCGGCCTTGAAGTACAATATTTTTGTGTGGCAGATCCATCAGCCTGGGACCCGATCTCTGGCAAAAGTCCAGTTCATCTGGCCGGTGAATTTCATAAAGCAGCGCTTATAAGGGCATTGAAACATACTTAAAGAAGGCATTTATTTCTTGGAAGCGGTCTTGCAGGTACATTCTTTGGGACCCAGGCATACCCTGCACCGGTCGTCACTGCAAAACTGACAAAAATAACACTCCTTACAAGGATGCTTTTTAAGATTTTCCTGCTGTTTTTCAGGGACATAGATTTTGCCCTTTAATCCCGGGATCGAAACAAACGACATAGACAAACTCCAGAGTGATTGAATACGTTTTTATTTATGACCCTAAGATAAGAAGAAAATCGGCAGATTCAACTCTTGGAATTGATATGAACCTGTCCCAAAAAAAAGATTAGGGTTCAGAAATAGCAAGTTGAGCTTTGCGAAATCCCGAGAATCGGGGGCGCGAAACGGTGAAAAAGCGGAGCATACACGTAGTATGTGAGCATTTTGAACCGTTTCGCAACACAGCCATGGGCACTAAGCTTTTTTGAGGTAGGTTCATGGCAGGCATAATTGACCAATTGGGTTGTTTTGGGTTTAGATTTTAAGTTTCTCGATCAACCTTTTTATCTCATCATCAATTTTGACTGCCTTACCCGTAATTTTATCAGCAAATACAAAAGTCACCTGGGCATCTGCCACAACAGTATCTGCTCCTTTGAGCCGGATCTCCTGATGGAATACCGCACTTTTTCCGCCGATCTTAGCAAGACCGAGATACAACTCAAGTATATCCCCCATAGATGCAGGTCTACGATAGTTAATATTGATATTAACGACAACAAAGATGATTCCCTTTGTCTGCATCCTCTTTATATCAATATATTTATCGATAACCACCCATCTTGCCTCTTCCATGAACTCCAGATAGCGTGCATTGTTAACATGCGAAAAAATATCAATATGAAAACCCCTCACTTTGATTTCACCACATCGAATCATCTATCCAACCCACTTTTATGCTTTTCGAATTCCTTTTGATCCGTTTCTAAACAGGAACGACCATCACAGGGCATGGAGCATAGCCAATAACTTTCTGGGCCACACTGCCCAAAAAAATCCGCTTAAGTCCGGTCGTTCCGCGCGTTCCCATTATAATGAGATCAACACCCCTATTCTTTGCCTCTTCAACAATGGGTAAAGAAGGCTGTGCATCTAAACGAACTATTGTTTCACATGTCAAATTCTCTTTTTCTATTTTCTTTTTCACTATTTCAAGGAATTCCCTTGTTTTTTTGGCCACTTCTTCCTCCACCTGAGGTGCAATTGCCAAAGACTCCGGAAAAAACGCGATAACACTGATTGCATAGATGACACTATTGCATATCCTCCCCATGCTTATTGCCTGATCCACAATAGCATCCGTGTATTCTGAACCATCAAGAGCAACAAGTATCCTCTCACCCCTTGTGATGGGGCATACCATTTCGTCCTGTACCATTACAACATCCTCCCTTCAAGATTCTTAAAAGATTCTTCGAATATATCCGCGCAATTAGTAACGCGCCAAACAATTTCTTAGACATATGAACAATTTAACATTAATTTAAATAACAGAAACTGCTTGCCAATCAAACAAATCCTGTTTTTGTCCGTCTGTCAAACCATCTCAATCCAATGACAATTCTTTGGTTAAGGCGGCCTTTTCTTTTTTCATAATCTCATCAAACCTATCCATGATATGACCCAACATTGACAGCCATTTCCTATCGCTTTCAAGATTCGGTACAACAGCAGAACCTGAAATAAATCGTTTTTTGGACAGATCCGTTTTAATTTGATCAACCCTTTCTTTAGTAGTAGATTTTACTGCCGCTTTGAAATTTTGAAAGACCGCCTCAAGACCGGAAAGGTTTAATCCAAAATTTTCTTTCAAAAGCTCAAGAAACAATGTATTATCCTGATCTAACTTAAGGCTGCTTAAGAGTAAATCTGCCAGCGTTTCATTCACATTCAAATCATATGCTGTTTTCAAGTTGTCAATCTCTTTTTTCAGGTTCTCCTTCTTCAAGAAATTGTCTTGGTATTTTTGAAGCAAACCTTGAAGCCTTTTGATGACTTCCATCCGTTTCTGATCCTTTTTTTCTTCCTGGCTCAGGGTCAAGTGCCGAGTCTTCTCCATCACCAGATCAAGTGTGCTTTTAATTTCACCCATTGATTACCTCTATATTATTTCAAATATTCAACTGATATTTTGGGTTGTCTCAAAAAAGCTTTTCACAACAGCGCCCATTGTTGACTGAACAATTTTCAGGATCTTTTCTTTTGAATATAATGGGCCGCATCCGATCCCCGGGCATTCTCTGGCCAGACGTCTCCATTTTTTTACAGAACGTAGATTCTCAAACCAGAACGGATAGGTTTTGCACTGATAGGGGCGCACGGAATAAATGGTACACCCGTCATCATAAAAAAAACACCGCCCGTCTGAATGCTCTTTAATACTATACCCGGCTCTAAACGGATATAAATATTTTTCGATGAAAAGTGACACCTCAACAGAAAGGTATTCGGCAATGCGCGGAACTTCATCTCTATCGACATAAATTGTTCCCGGGTCTCCAGTACAGCATACACCACATTGCTGACATTCAAAATGAATTCCCTGATCAAAAAAATAGGGCCTATTGTATGATCTTTCCATTTTATGTAACATTTTTAAATTATGTGAAACTCAATGGCACACGTCAAGTTTTATTACAGGCCTGCGAAACCGGTCTGGAAGGTCTGCTTGACATAAAAATTAGCCTTCTTTATACTTTTAAACAATCATTTTCAACTAATTTTGCAGATCAGAACATATTTATGAAACATCCTCGAAAGTAGTTCCCAAAAATATGTTCCGATTGAATTTCTCACGGTCACAATTTCAGCAGGCCTCAGGATGAAACAAAATGTTATTCCGAAAAAAGCCATAAAAGGAACAGAATATGAAAATCGATATCAAGAAACCCACCAATAAAGATCTTGATGCAAAAGGTGTTCTATCCTGGCCAATATGGGAAAAAGAAATTTCCCGTTTTGATTGGCACTATGACAGCACTGAAGAATGCTTTCTGCTTGAGGGCAAGGTTGTTGTGGAAACAGAAGATGGGGATCAAGTGACATTCGAAAAAGGGGATTTTGTTACATTCCCAAAAGGATTATCCTGTATCTGGGATATTAAGGTCCCGGTGAAGAAACACTATAACTTCAAATAAACAGGCAACTCAATGAAACTCGGAATTATCGGTCTTTCCAGGTCTGGGAAATCAACCGTATTTGAAGCATTAACACATAATATTCAACCCGAAAGCCATAAAGCAAAAAATCGAATCGGTACCATTCATGTCCCGGACAAACGCTTGGATGTCCTCAGCAATATGTATAAACCCCCAAAAACCATTTATGCCCAGGTGGAATACTTTTTGCCGGATGTCCTGCGTCAAAAAAAAGATCAGAAAATCTGGACCCAAGTCAGGGATTGTGACGCCCTGATTCAGGTGGTGCGCAATTTCGGTGGATACGGATTTGAAGCACCCACACCCTATCAGGACTTTCAAGCCATCAATCAGGAGTTGGTCTTAACCGATCTTGTCGTGGTTGAAAAAAAACTGGAACACATGGGACTTGACAAAAAACGCGGCAAAAAAACAGATCCCGAAGAACTTTCGCTGCTTCAACAATGTCTCGAAACCCTTGAAAAGGAAACACCACTTAGAAATTTACCCGACCTTGCATCGTCTCATCTCCTCAAAGGGTTTGCCTTTTTATCCGCAAAACCGATGCTTGTTCTGTTTAACAACGAAGATGATGATGACGGTATTCCTGAGATCACAAATTTGACGACCCGAGAAAATTGTATGGTGATACGGGGTAAGCTCGAACAAGAGCTTGCTCAGATGTCTGCTGAAGAAGCCGAAGAGTTTTTGTCTGAATTCAATATTACCGCATCGGCAATGGACAGGGTAATCCAACGGTCATATGAACTTCTCGGGCTTATCTCTTTTTTTACCTTGGGGAAAGATGAGATAAAAGCTTGGACCTTAAAAAGAAAGACCCCGGCCATTGACGCGGCAGGCATCATCCATACGGATATCCAAAAAGGGTTTATCCGTGCAGAGGTGATTTCCTACGATGAACTTATATCCGCCGGATC
>JASFGF010000111.1:0-7875 GCA_050123915.1 Desulfobacterales bacterium
TTATGTAAATAATGTATTATTTTTTATGTAGTTTACCCCATAATTACATAGCGTTTTCTATGAGTTTGCATACTTATTTTCCATCCAATTTATATTAACCATTTGAAAATTCTATTACTAATAGAAAACATATTATTGTTGCATGATATTTGCGTGCAAATTACAGTTTAATGAGTTTTTTATGCGTCCAGGATAATGGCAACTTAGAGTTATTTTATTTACATTTTTATTATATAGGAGGAAAAGGATGAAGAGATTTTTTATGTTTTTATGTATTGTGATTATGTTTTTTGGAATTGTTGGCTGCCCTTCATCTGATGACCCGGCAACCACGTCAAGCTTTAAATCAGTAACTTCAACACCGGTTGCCTCCGCTGATGTATCTGAAAATAGCGGTGACATTCATGCAACTCCCGAGCCCACTACACTTATACTGCTTGGCTCTGGTTTGGTTGGTCTTGTGGCATTCGGACGCAAAAAATTTAAAAAGTAGTTGGTCATGAGCCAGCTATTGCCCGATAACGGAGGAAGACGTTCAGGCATCGAAAGACGTAAGTTTTCGTATAATCAACATATACCTGAACAAAGGTCTGGTAAGGACAGAAGAAGCGGAGTCGACAGAAGACTGAAGCCAAGAACGTCAAAATAATAAAAAAATTTTAAAAAAGACAGGGTCAGCAATGGCTCTGTCTTTTTTTATTATCAATACTTTTGATTTACTGCAATTGATCCCAGGGTTTCATCTGCAAGAATATTTTCTTTTCATTTATTCGTATCTCAAAAGCATCATTCCCGTAAAACATAGAATATATCAAAAGAATATCAAAGCCTTACCTCTGAAGCAGTTATTGTTTGAGAGATATTGAAACAAATTATACAAACCCGTGATGTACTCCCCAAATTTATCTGAGCAAAAGTACGGAAGCTTTGCTTCCTTGAATGAGCTTGTTAACTTTACCTTGGGGAAACATTTTGGTGAGTATGGATTTTCCCCCCATCCATAACGCCATCATAGACCGCCTGGCTTCTTGCGAGATGAACAACTCAAGTGATGTGGTATCCACCAGCTTGATCCATGCCTTGATTTGGCGTGCTTTGTAATATTTCAGAATAGCGTCTAAATTTTTTTCAACCATGGGTTTCAGCGTTGTCCCATCCGTTAATCCCACAATCTCCAATTCTGTCTGATACAGTGTCACCATCTGGTTGATCATCTCAATGGATTTTTGGCTGATATTCTCCTGGTCCAGACAGCATACAATTTTGCGGATTTGTTTTTCTTCTTTTACAACGAGAACCGAACATGTCGCATTATTGGCAACCTTTTGGGGAAGATTTATCACTCCTTTCCATTGACAATCTCCTTTTTTATGACAGCCCATGGCAACCAAATCACTGTCATCTTCCTGGGATTGGGCCAATATTTCTTTAACAGGATTCCCGGACCTTAACACGACCTTTAAATCTTTCCTGCCCCCCCGACAGATATACAACTCTTCCCATATTCCTCTATTTACCTCGACGAATTCATAGTTGCACGACTTTTTTTCATAAGGTGACTCATCTTTTTCAAAATAGCCAAGAAAGTCTCGTCGATAATTCTCCAATTTTTTGGTGAGAGGGTGTATTATTTCAGCACGGTTCGATGACCGGCGGATATCTGTTGCTTTAGGCCCTACTCCAAGCAAGGTGACATCCGCCCAGGTATTCCCGGCCAGCTTGGCCACATCTTTGACAACATTGGCACTGTAAGGATGCTGATCTACCGCTACAAGAATTCTCATAATCACCTCTTTTAATGTTTATTCATTTATTTATTGCCAGCAAATAAGAATCGGAGACGGGACATGACTCAGCAATTGAAACCAATGACTCTTTTTGCTTATCGTGTGATGGAGTGGAGACACGACCAGTCCATAGTCCCGAAGTGCGTCACCGATTTCTTCCGGCGCCCCCTGAATCGTCAGACAATTTTCAGCAGGCCATTGATTTTCCGTCAACATTTCCTCTACGTCACTTAATGTCCCGATGGTTTCTTTTTTAGCCTCAACGGACAGTTGTCCGGGATCCTGAAATTCACAATAAATCAGATCGAGCTGGATCTTCGCACCTTTAAACATTTTTAAAAACATTGAAACAAGCTTTTTGGACTCTATTTCACTTCGCGCAACCAACGCAATTTTTTCTATATCAACCAAATTTTTAACAATAAGGACCGGACAGGGGATAAGTCTGTAAAGACGTGAATGTATTTTATCATAGAGCTTTTTGGCACTAAAGCTTTGAAGTGATCCTTCCACAAACAGATCGTACGATTCCCTTTGAATTTCACGGAGGATTTCACTTTCACGATCTCCGACAAGCATTTTGGGGGCACCGAGTTTTGGACATGAAGATTTCTCCGCATTGATCAATTGTGCAATTTCAAATTCTCCTGTTTTCAGCATCGTACTTTCCCAGGTTCGTCGAACCCACCCGGTGCCCGGCGCATGCCCGTCTTGATCCGGTTCCTCTACGTGAAGAGAATGCAACTTCATGTCGACCAGTTGGGTCAGTTGGCAGGTATACCTGAGAGCGATACTCGACGCCAAGTCTGCATCGAGGTAAACGAGCGTTCTTAACATGATAATTCCCCCTTTGACTGAATATACAAATTCTATAAAAAAAGCGTTCCTTAGGATAGTTCGGTATAAATATTATATACTTTTTTTTATCTTTTGTTCCGCTTTTTCGACAACTTCTTTGATTTCGCCAAGCTTAAAAGGCTTTGCCAAAAAATCGAATACCCCTTTTTTAAAAGATTCCTTGGCGGTTTCCATGGTGGCAAAACCCGTGATAACAATCACTTCGGTTTGAGGAGATCGATCCTTTACTCGAGTTAAAAATTCCATACCGTCGAGTCCTTCCATTTTAAGATCGGTGATAACGATATCGAAGTCTTGTTCCAAGATTCGGTTCGATGCTTCCAGGCTCCGGGAAAAGGCCTCGACATCATATCCTGATTTTTCTAAGGCCGGCTTTAGACGTTTCAGTACGATCGGTTCGTCATCGAGAATAAGTATTTTTGTTTTTTGCTTGTCGCCCATGATACCTCCCTTAGATTACATTTTTGATATGATCATTTTTCAGATCTTGGAAGACGTTTTTAAGTCTTTCAATTTCTTGTTCATGGCTCATTTTAACATCAAGTTGACGCGTAAATGCGACCAATAATCCCAGAATTTTCATTTTTTCTTCCATCATTCGAAGATCCAATTTCTTGATTCGAGCGATAACCAGATCTCCACGGATATCGACGCGAAAATCGCTCTTTACCAGAATTTCCGCCAGCAGTTTGGCCCTGCGTGATCTCCGTGATATATCGGTTACACCGCCAAGAAACCGAAAATAGGCATAGTTGTCATTCAAATTCTCACTGATATAGGCGACAATCATATTAAAATGATATCCCAGTCGCAAATTAATGTTGACATATTCTTTGGATAAAACCGCAAGATTCTGCCCGACATATTTGGGCGTTGCCATGGAAGATGAAAACGTTCGGGTTAGACTCGACATAAAACTGCCGAAATCCACAGACATCGGCTCCGTATCCCAGGCGCCGGGCACGGAAAGTCCCTTCAGGAATGCCTTCATGGGGATGGAAATCACATCGTGAGGTTTAACCGATGAAACGCTTGCCGATCCGCTGACACCGCCGCCGATATCGATTAAAATAAGATCTAAAGGAATATCGAATTTCAATTTCCTTCCGGAACTGGCTGTGTCACCGATTTTGGCATATTCCAGTCCGATCAACTCTTCCACAGCTTTCTCATGGACATATCTCGTAATATCGTGCAACGTTTTACATCCTGAAGGCGTAAAGTTTTTTTCAGAAGGATCCAACAGATTCAATGGTGCGATTTTTTTCAGAACTCTTTGCAACAACCGGTATTCATAAGTCGTTTCAAAAGTATCCTCGGCAAACTCATAATAACACAGTGCTTTGACCGCTCCTTCATAAATTATATTCTCCCTGGCATCCACAGTGATGATCTGACCGGGGCGAAGAAGTTGGGTGGCAACGCCTGTATTTACGATGGTCGGCACTCTGAATTCTCTGGCGATGGTTGCCATATGACCCGTTGGGGAACCGACATCGGTAATGATGGCGCTGGCTTTTTTAATGACCTTTCCCAGCCGTGGAGACGTATAGGCAGTCACCAGGACAGCGTCGCTGGGAAAATGATCGAGCTCTTCTTCGGTCTTGACCAGAAAAACCTTGCCGGTAGCAATTCCTTCCTGGGCAATGGATCCTTTGTTTTGGAATATAATAGGGAAATCATCCAAAACAGATGAAATGTCACATACCAATTTTGCGACCTGGTCCTTAATATTGAGCGATCTGGCCTGTAAAATAACCAGGTTGTCTTCATGATCGATGGCCCACTCGATATCCTGGGGGTTTTTAAAATAACGTTCAATCTTCAAACCGGTTTCAGCGATTTGTTTCATCTGCTCATCGGTCAGACAGGTTTTAGTCTGAAGATCTTGAGGAACCTTGCGTATATCTGTCCCGCCGCCTTCATTGGGCACCAACTTTTCAGGTTTTCGTACGACATCCAAGGATTTAAGTTCATACGGTTCTCCCCGATCCATTGTATATAAATCGGCTCTTGCTTCTCCGGAGACGACAGGTGCACCCAGTCCCCAAGCTGCGTTAATCAGCATGACGTCACGATCCGGAGCTCTTGGATCGAGTGTGTAGAGAACACCGCTCACTTTGGCATCTACCATAAGCTGACATGCCACAGCCATCGTCTCCTGATAATCTAATAGTTCTTTTTGCAGTCTGTATTCCATGACTGAATCGGAAAAAAGGCTGGCGAGAATGGATTTGTAGGCCTGTAAAATATTTCCGCTGGGTTCATTGAGAATGCTCAAATACTGTCCGGCAAAAGTGTGTTCACTGTCTTCACCCATGGCACTGCTGCGAAGGGCCAGCAGAACCTTTGAGGAATCTATGCCCTGATAAAGTTTGTCCAGACTTCTGAGAATCTCCTTTTGCAAAAATTGGGGAACCGTTCCCTCCAGTATGAGACTTCGAATTTCCTCTGCCGCCTTATTTTTAGATGGGTCTCCTTTTTGCCAAGCGGCGTTTAATTCCTCTATTTTTGTTTGGAGGCGATTGTACTCCATGAATGCTTTAAACGCCTGGATGGTAATGGCAAATCCTTCCGGTGCCTTCAGACCGAGAAGGTTTTTAATTTCCGCCAGGTTGGCGTTTTTGGCCCCGACGACTTCGGTAAAATCATCTGTTATCAAACTATAAGGCATGGTATATTCCGTTTGAGGGATGACCGGTCTGCCGGCCAGTTCCTCTTCAATATCGCTGTTGATGGCGCCGAGGGCATCATAAAGCTTTAAATATTTTTTGGGCGCCATGGCATTCAAATTGTATATGAGTTTATAAACAAGATCCGCAATATGATGACATGTCGAACGAATGTATTGCTGATCGAAAATGTATGCGCCACCCAACTTGGTTCCCATTTCAGCCATGAGTTCCAACACCTGATTGTTGTATCCCAGAATTTTTTGAAATACACCAAAAAGAACGGTAAAAGGCACCTGTGAGGCAGATTTCTTGCGATCTTTGAAAGCTGCTTTTATCATGTTTGTAAATGTGCTCATGTATAACCATCCATTTAGTGAGCGCCACCACCCTTGCCGGTTCCAAAAAAGAAATCCATCACCAACCCTGCGGCAACGGCGATCAATACCGCCAAAAAGCCATAAAAAAGGCTATGATTAAAGGCAAGCGAAGATATCATAGCGGGAATTCCCTGTTCCTTAACCTTGAGTTGATCTATGGCGTTACCCACAATCATTCCATTATGAATTTCCATAACCTGTACCTGATACTCACCAGGAGATATTCGCGGCGGTATCCAGACGGCCGCCTTAAAAGATTTGTCTGTACCGTTTTTCTGTCCAATACTGATTTCACCGGGATAAAATGCATAGAGTCCCTGATTCTTTTTTAATTTCAAAAACTCTTGGGCCAAGTAATTTCTATTGGCCTGCGGTGCCTCTATTTCCATTTCTTTTTTCAAGGATTCGAAACCGATTCCCAGTTGTTTTAAGGTTATTGCGCCTGACTCAGCCAATTCCATCATCCCTTTTGAGGAATACAGGATATAAAGATTCGGCACCTTTTTAATATGCACGTCTCCCATATTCATCCACAAAAGGCCCAACGCTTTTCCTTTCTTTTTCAGTGTTAACGCTTCCTGCGTTCCTTTGACAATGACCGCCACTTCATTTTCGGCGGCAATCTTGCCTGAAACCGTTAATTGTGTTCCATTGAAAAAAGCATTGATGGCAATGAGATTGGGCTCGTGTTTCACGTTTACCGAAACTGTTGAACATGCCGATTTAGGAAGGCACATGAAATACATAGTCATGATGATAACAGACATCCATATTCTATTTTTTATCATTTTAATGCCCTCCTTTTAAAGCTAACATAATATGCGGTGTAAGTAAAAGATCCAATAGCATTTTAACCATGACGATCAAAACCAGTGAAGCCAGAAGAATCTTCAATTGATCCCCTTTGAGTTTTTTGCTGATTTTTGCGCCGAACTGGGCACCCAGTGTAGATCCTAAAAGGAGAATCAATGCCAGAATAAAATCAACGGTATGGTTGCTGTAAGACTGCATGATGGTCACATCGATACATGTGAAAAGAATCTGAAACAGGCTGGTTCCGACAACTACATGCATGGGCATTCGCAACAGATAAACCATCACCGGCACCATAATGAAACCTCCGCCGACACCCATAATTGCCGCCAGAATTCCAACAAAAGTTCCCAGTACCAGAGGCATCAGCACTGAAAGCCTTATCCCTGATTTTTCGAAATCGGTTTGCCACGGCAGCTTGCCGACTAATTGGGCGTATTTTGACTCTTTTTTCGGAGCTATTGCAGGGGCTTTGTTTTTTCTTAACGCCTGAAGGCTTTCAATGAACATATACGATCCCACAAAACCGAGCATCAAAACATAGGTGATCTTGATTAAAAAATCCGCATTTCCCATTTGTCTTAAAACCTTAATGACCTGAACACCCAACGTCCCTCCCAGAACACCACCGATCAAAAGCAAGATGCCCATTTTGAAATCAACATTTCCCATTTTGTAGTGTGCCAGAGTCCCGGAAGTGGAAGCGCCGACGATCTGGTTGGAATCGGATGCAGCCGCAACAGTGGGAGGTATGCCGATCATAATCAACAGCGGCGTCATTAAAAATCCGCCGCCGACCCCAAAAATTCCCGAGAGGATTCCCACAAGGCCGCCCAAACCAAAAACAAGCAATACATTCACACTATTCCCGGCGATCGGTAGATACAGGTGTAACATCATCATCTCCTTTTATTTGCTATTTTTACGGTTTTTTCATGTACAACTTCAATACGGCAATCGATCCTGTGGCGAATCTTTTCAAGAAGATCATCAAAATCCTCTATATGCCGCCTATCCTGGAGTTTGGGTGATTCTACAACCAACATGGTTATTTTGTTCTCCTTGACGAACTTAACCAGTTCATTATCGTATTGGCCGTATGTGATATAATAGTCCACCGGTATGCCGTCTGAAATCCCTTCTTCGATCAGCGACTCAAGACGTTCCCTCATATCAGCCTCTACCTGGCGCACCAGGCTCTCCTCTGACCCATTAGCCACAGGATCAATGATCAGAAGAAAATACAACTTGGCTTGTATCCTTTTTGATAGATTGAGGGCATGAACCGCAGCCCACAAACTGGTTTTTCCGGGATCCAATCCCACAAGGATCTTTTCCATTAAAGCCTCCCTCGTCTGAGTTCAT
>JASFGF010000112.1:0-7814 GCA_050123915.1 Desulfobacterales bacterium
TTCCAGCTGGCATCGCCGGCAGCTTCCTGGGCGGAAGCGATGCCGGCCGAGCAAACGATCCAAACCAAAATCGCTGCGACCCAAATGCTTTTTCTAAGCGCATTTTTCATTTTTTCCTCCTTTCACATCAAACTGCGGATGTGTCATTTCGGAAACAGGAACTGCAATTGAAGCCGAAGGGACCAGTCAGCCCCGCCATCAGGTTTCTCAACGTTGTAAAAGGCCTGCACCTGTGCATTCATTGGCTGCTTTCCGATTCTAAAAATTTTTCCGACGCCCCCTCCAAAGGGCACCGTCCACTGGTTCCCACTGTCCGCCTCCCAGTTGGCGGTGATGATAGGTGCGGACGAGACATACCAGCCCTTGGGTAGGTTGTAGTTGATAAAATATTGAAACAAGAACTGATTGACATCCGGTCGATCATCGTCACCTGCAAAGGACCACAGATTATTGGCAATCCCACCGACCACCCAGGGACCCTGTATGGTCAGTGCCACGGCCGAGGGTCCCGCGCTCCATTTGTCGGTACCCAGAACGTCGTCAGTGGCTGTGGGAAATGAGAACACCGGCCCAAGGCCCCAGATGAGTTTCCCCGGCTTGGCAGGAGATAAAAACAAGGTTGTATTGATATCCCCGAGGCCGAACTCGCTACCGTATCCCGGCACGAGTTCCGGCTGATAGATCACCGGCGCAATGGTGCGGGTGATCAGGTTCCAGTTTTCACTCAAGCTGACCGGCACAACCGGTTGGATATTGAGTATATTTTGAACGTCATCGCCTGGTCCCACACCAAAGTTGGTGTTGTTCTGGAGGGGCAGACTGATCAGGTCGGAAACCGGGTTCTGTGAAGCCTTGGCCAGATCCTGTGTGCCTTTGTCTTCCGCATGGATGGCTTGGGTAAACGAAATGTCACCCAGCAGCATGAATGCTGTAAACAAAAAAATGATAGTGAAAAATCGTTTGCTCATTATTGCCTCCTCTTTAGTGTTTATTTTCTGATATATGATCCTTTTGACTCTAATTGAGTTCATTTATTCGAATCTTGACGTTTTTCATTGATGCCATTGTTCTCTTCTATATATTCGATCGTTATAATCGGAAGGTGCAGTTCGTAAAGACTGTTTAAAACCCCCATCAGTTCAGCCTGATCTCTCAAACGGACGATCAGGATCGACACCGGTGCCTGATCCTTCCGACCCCGATAAGAGATATGCATATCCCCCAGACGTTCCACCCACCGTTTTTCCAAAAAACCTTGGACTCGGATTCGATACGTCACCGGCATCCCGAGTGTCAGACGTTTCATAGGTCGTTTCTGGGAATAAGAGGTTCCAAAAACTTTTCTCCTAAGATGAGCGTTCGGTAAAAAAAGCTTCACACGTTTTTTGAGACGCACATTCTGGGAAGAGGGCCCATAAAACTTTCTCTTGAGACCTGCATTTGGTAAAAAGGGCTTTAGATATTTTCTGAAGCGAAAGTATTTCATATTTTTTGGCCTTTTATTTAGGTGAACAAATGAACGGCTGAATTTGCTTGGTTGCATTAAATAGCTTTTTTAAAAATAACGCATCCCCCAAAAAGGGCTAAAAATGGGGGAGGGCTGACAAGTGTTAGGGGTCGGGGTTCAGCGGTTAGGTTTCGGGTGTCAGGGGTGAAAAGGAATGGAATATTAAAGTGATGGAGTGGTGGAGTACCAGAGTAAAGAATTCTGGCCCAAAGGACCAGGTTTTTCAAAGCAAAATAAAACTGTATTAACGTATAATCCTATAACTTAATAACTCCATCAATTTTCATCGTCATAGGATTCCCATAGATTTGGCCTTCTCAACCGCATTCCGGCGGTTGGTGACATTGAGTTTTTGGTAGATGTTGTTGAGGTGGGTTTTGACGGTCTCCGGTGAAATGAACAGCTTGTCGGCGATCTCCTTGTTCTGGAAACGCTGCGCCAGCAGGTCTAGGATATCTAATTCGCGGTTGGTCAGGGGCTCGACCAGGGGCTGGAGCCTCGCAGGCGTTACAAGATGGGATTCTGACTCTGACGCATCCTGTACCGGTTTGGTTTCGAAGTCCCCAAAAGCGGCCAACAGTTTATTGACGTATTCCACGGCGACGTTCTGCCTGAGCAATCGTCTCAGCAGATCGGCCATGGGGGAGCCCAATTCAACAAAGGGGCGAACCCATCCGGCGGGCTCGGCCAGGGAAACGGCCTCTTCCAGTGCTGTAAGCGCCTCATCTGAACGTCTCAGCTTCTCCAGGGCCATCGACTGCAGGACCGCGACCTCGATAATCTGGCATTTGAATCGGCGCGCCTCGCACAGGTCCCGGGTGGTCCGTAGCAGCTCGGCAGCTTTCAACAAGTTCTGTCTGGTCCCGTCGGCGATCAGTACACGTGCTTGAGTGATCGAGGGCGCTTCCAGCCACATGAACACCTCGGCCTCTGCCGGCAATTCGTTGAACGACCGGCCCCACTCGACGGCCAGGTTCACGTCTCCCCGCAGCACCGACAGGCGGGCCTGACAGGATTGGGCCACGGATAAAAAATTATGCTTTTGCAGCTCTGAGGCGAATTCCTGCAGCCGTCGGCACGACTCCGCCGCCTCGTCGTCCAGCCGCATTAACTGCTGCGTCAGCGCCAATCCCGCCAGGGCATCCACCGCCGCCCTGGGTTCCAGCACATAACGCCGATCGACGGCTTTCGCAAAGTGAAACAATGCGGCTTCGAGTTCTTCGGCATGCAGATGTGACCACCCTAAGAAGTACCAACTCCAGGCCTCGGCAAGGCCCATTTTGTGCGCCTTCGACACGCGTAGCAAACGTTGCGCTTCGACGCGCGTCCGAGGCAACTCGCCCCAGAGCTGGTAGATGAAGGCCAAACCGGCGATCAAACGTGAGAACAAGTAATTCGCCGACGGTTCGACTTCACCGATCCGAGCTTCCAAGGTCTGGATGGCCGTTTTCTTCTGACCGACCATGCAACGTGCCAGCCCGAGCATGAGTTCGGCCTCGCCCAGAAACGGGGACTTCGTAATGGCAAGCTGTGAAACCGAATTTTCTAGGTACTGAAGACTGCGTTCGGCCTGACCTTCGAAATACGCAATGTATCCGCGAAAGAAGGCGATCTCTGCCGACGCCGTCGGCATTGCCGTCTGACTGCGGAGCAGAGACTCGGCCTGGTCGAGGAGTACCGGAACCTGCGCCAACTGATGTTGCAAGTTCCTGATCCACGCCTCGGTCAGTAGCAGCACCGGTCGCTCTTGCTTGATGGTCGCCGGGAGCATGGCAAGCCATCGCTCAACAACATGCCACCGGTCCTCGGAGAACAGGTCGTTTCGGTGCCGCTCGACGATTCCGGCCGCATGGACAACATCGCCGCCGGCCAAGGCCTGCGCGATAGAATCAGTGAACAAGCTCCGGGACTCGAGCCAGTCGCTGGCCCGCCGATTTAGCACCGCTCTCTCGTCAGTGCTTGTTCCCTTCTCCAACTGATTCTGCAGCAGACTCTGGAACAGGTGGTGATAGCGGAACCATTGGTTTTCCGTGTCCAGGGGGATTATAAAAAGGTTGTTCTCCCGCAGCCAGTTGATAAATTCCTGACCGCTGATTCCATGCTTGTCGAGCTTCTCCTCATCCGCAAGCAACGCGTCGCACAAAGAGGCACAAAAGCGATTCAAAACACTCGTGCTCATGAGATAACGACGAATTTCCGGGGGTTGGTGCTTAAAAATCTCATCGAAAAGATATTCCGTTGCGTATGGAAGGCCGCTGGGAATTTCAGTCAGAATACTGGTTGCATCGCCGCGTTGGAGTATCGAAAGTGCCCCCAAGTGTAATCCGGCTATCCAGCCTTCGGTTTTTTCCGTCCATTTTGCGGCGACGGCATCCTCGATCGGTTCTTCAAGCACCTGATCCAGGTAAGTCTTTGTCTCAGCCGGTATAAAGCACAGATCCTGCAGACGGATCTCGGTTATCAGTCCCCGGGCCCGGAAGGAAGATATGGGCAAAAACGGATCCCGCCGTCCGATCAGCACCAGGTGCATATGTTGCGGCGGATATTGAAGCAGTTCCGTTAGCAGGTCAAACACCTGTTTTTCCTGGATCAGGTGCATGTCATCAACTGCCAGGATATAGTCCTGATCAATAAGGTTCAATTCATTGATCAAGCTGGCGGCCAATAGCTTTGTCGGAGGCATGTTGCCGGTGTTCGCCAGGACCAGGGTCTTTTCCAAGGCGTCGGGAAACAGGGTCCGGACAGCGGTCAGAAAGTAAATCAAAAACTGGCGCAGGTCGTTATCGCTCTCATCCGCAGAAAACCAGGCATGGGGGCAATCGCATTTTTCCAGCCAACTGCTCAGCAGCACACTCTTGCCGTATCCGGCCGGGGCCGACACCAGTGCCAGCGGCTTCCGGCGGCCCTTTTCCAGCCGTTCCAGCAACCGTGGGCGATGAACATGGTCCTCGAGGATCGGAGGGCGATGGAGCTTGGTGTGGATGATCGGGATCGTTTGGGCGGCTTCGACGTCCGGTTGAGCCGTCACAAATTCCGAGACGACAATCCCCGTGACGGTGGGGCTCAGGAAGGTTTCGCCCTGCTTCACGGCCCGCACACCGCTGACCAGTTCTTCCGGTGCGCATTCCTTCAGGATGTACCCGCCGGCACCGGAGCGCAGTATGTCTTCGATAAACCGTTTTGCGGAATGGATGGACAGGGCCACGATTTTGGTCCCGGGAAAATCGGAGACGATTTGTCGGGTGGCCTCAATGCCGTCGAGATTCGGCATGTTGATGTCCATGACCACCACATCCGGCGACAGGTCCCGAACCCGATCGACGGCCTCTTGCCCGTCACCGGCCTCACCGACCACTTTAAAATCCTTTTCCGCCTCTAAAAGCAGACGCAGGCCTTTTCTAAACATCGGATGATCATCGACCAAGAGAATGGTTGTCGGCATGGTTAAGTAGTCTCCTTGTCATCTTCAATACTATAAGGAACGGTCAGAATGGCTTTGCACCCCTTGCCTGTCTCGGACTCGATTTCCAAAGCACCGCCCATATCGGCCATGCGTTCTTTGATACTGAACAGGCCGAAACCGCTTTCAGATTTTACGCTTTGAAATTCCGATCTAAAGTCAAACCCTATACCGTCATCCTGAACAACGATTTTTAAAATGCTATCGGCAACTTCCATCGATACACTCACCTGATTGGCCTGTGAATGTTTGACCACGTTGATGAGCAGTTCGCGCACATTTCGAAACAAAATGGCCCGTACGTTTTCATCCAGGGTTTTTCTATAGCTTTGATCGATGTTGTCGAAAAACTCTGTTTCTAGACCGTAACGATTCCCTATCTGATCCTCTATCCATTCGGATATGGCTCCACCTAAGCCGATTTCATGCATCGCCGGAGGACTCAAATCAAAAATGAGGTGCCGCGTGTCTTGGACAGCCTCACGCAGAATTTCCGAGACGTCGTCAAGCTTGGCCGCCAGCCCGTCGTTAGCGGCAGACTTTTTCGCCACAGCCATCTGTATGCGCGCCAGGGCCAGGGACTGGCCGATCTGGTCATGCAGATTGGCAGCGATGCGGCGGCGCTCTTTTTCCTCGGTGATGGTCAACTGAGACGCCAGCGCCTTAAGACGTTCCTGATAGTTGTTAATCTTTTCTTCCGCCTGCTTGCGCTCGGCCATCTCGCTTTCCAATGTGACCGTTCGTTCCCGAACTCGACGATTGAGCGTTCTGTTCCAGCCGACAAAAAAGAGGATAATAATCAATGCAGCCAAACCAATACCCATAACCCATTTGATAACGTCAGCGGGTCTGATGCCCTGCTCGAACTTGACAGTAGACCATCTATTGACAATATTGGCCTTTTCGTGACCTGGTATGGCGTCAAACACCTTGTCCATAATGTTTCGCAGTTCGGGCCAGTCACTGCGTATACCCATGGCGACGACCGCATCCGGTAAAGTACTTGGAGCGGACGCCTTGAGGTTTGTCAGTCCGAATTCGTTGATCATCGCAGATGTGGCATGCAAACTGCCGATGAACGCCAAGGCCTTTTTTGAAGAAACCGCGCTGAGAGCATCCTTATTGTTTTTAAAGGTCAGCAGGTTGATATCCGGATAATTTTTTGCAAGCAGTTTATGGGTAAGATAACCCTTGATTACCGCTACGGTTTTGCCGGACAAGTCTTCCATGGTGGAGACGAAAGGGGCGTCATCACGGGTGAATATGAATTTGGGTGATGACCAATATGTTTTTGTAAATACAATAACTTTCGCCCGCTCGGGGGTGGGGTTCACTCCCGCAAAGACATCCGGTCCCTTGTGTTCGATCAGTCCTTGCATGGATGATGAAAAATCACGTATCGGTTTGGCAATGTCAAACTTGACCCCGGTATGTTTCGAAACTTCATTGAGAAAATCAGCGGAGATACCCACGGCTTTGTTATCTTTATAAAACAGCAAGGGCGCATGGTTGGTTGCACAAACACGGACTGTAGGATTTTTCGCAAGCCAAGTGCGTTCTTCGTGGGTTAGCCTTACTTCATTTTTACCGGGCTTATAGTATTGCCTCAGACGGTCCCGAATCCATCGAAATTCAATTTTTGCCAGTTCACTGATCGAAATGTCGTCGAATCCTTTGTCAACGAGGGTAAGTAATTCGACGTTTTTTTTCAGAACGCCGGCATGGAATGTTTTCTCATAAAGGGGCTTCGGGATGCTTATGAAATCCCCTTGCAGCCCGAGATGGGTTAAGATAGTCCAGGTAACCGGTGCAAGGCCGATAAATGCCGCGACAGTCCCTTCTTGCGCCGAATAAATGGCTTCTTCCATGGACCTGAATGGCACCACTTCGACTTCCGGATATCGGTTGCGGATATAGTTTTCGATATGGCCGCCTCGGGTAACCCCCACTTTTTGCCCTGTCAGTTCTTGGAAGCTTGAGATTTTCCTTTTTTTCAGCGGTAAATAGGCATGAACACCCACGCCGTAGAAGGGTTGGGAAAATTCGATCCAGGCGGCCCGGCTTTCCGACTCAAACAATCCGGAGTGGATGTCCACTGCGCCCTGTTTGAGGCCTTTCAGCGTCTCCCCCCAAGATGTCAGGCGAAAGGTAATGTCTCGCCCGGTCTTTTCAGACCAGAGACGCCAGATATCGACGAACAGGCCTGCCGGTTCCCCCTGGGCGTTCAAAAAACTAAAAGGGGGTAGTTTATTGCTCATGGCAATGGTGAGGGTCGGTTGCGTTTTTTTGTTTAAAAATGGAGGTGTCTCGAGAACAGGCTTGGGGTTTTGGCTTTGTTGACTATCACAGGGAAGAAAGAACACCAACAGAACCGTTAAAATCAAGCACGAAACGATCCCCATAGCCTTTTTTATCTTAATATTCATTTTATTTTGATTTTATTTGTTATACTTACCATTGATTGCCATCGTTTAATATTCACCTTAATATCAGAGACATCCTGGGCAGTCAAACATAAAGCATCCGAGTCATTGATGATTTGCGCTTATTTGTGTCTTGCTGAATGTCGGAGAAAGGCGGATTTTGACAGAATTTATCGTCAAAAGATCCATCAGAAGGGAAAAGAAAATTAATTGATTTATCGAAATCGCGATCCTTAAAAACGGATGACCATATATGATACTAGAGACTTTTCGTTTACAAGAATACATTCATTGGTATATTGTGATCATAAATTTAAGATTTATTAAAACCTGTGGGATGTGATATCTTGCAAAAAAGCCAGATATCTAATGATTACAAACTGATGTGATACTAAAAACATATCTATTACTCAGCTTCAATATT
>JASFGF010000113.1:0-7798 GCA_050123915.1 Desulfobacterales bacterium
GGTTTCTCCAAAAGCTTCAAACCAAAAGCCATCGCCATTCTGTTGGGCGGGCAAAGCATCGGCAAGATCCGTCGGGAGATTTTCGAATAGTTTTTTAAGATTATCCTGAACAATCTTGGCGTAGTTGTTGCTCATCATTTCCACCTATTAAATTAGCCTTATCATATGGTCTTGGATATTTGTCATTTTTGGACCTTCTACCGATTGCTCGAGATAAAGGGTTCAAAGATTCTGGAACTCAAGGGGTCGGGTGTTTCTTTTCTAATGCTATTATCAAATTTTACCATATTCCGAAAGATGATAATTGACTCAAAATTTTAAATAACCGAATCCGACCTTGATTTTCGATTTGTTTTCAACTATTTTAAGAATAATAAAGCCATGCTGACCAAACGTAATGTAAATACTGCTTTGCTTATTCGATTCTTTTAGGTATTTTATCTGACGATAATGTTTCATTGAAATTTCGGCCTGTAAAACAGCCCCGGACAAATCGGAAGTGATGAATCATGAACAAAAAGAATCAGCCTGCAAAAAAAACGAAAGGCAAATCGACTGTCTCGTCAAATAGAATCGCCCACACCATTAATCTGGCCATCGTCGGCGGTGGCAGGGCGTGCAAATACTTTTTGGATCTTCTTCGCAGTGAATCCTTCACCTATCTAAAAATCAATATCGTCGGCGTTTGTGATATAAATCCAGATGCTGAAGGTCTTGTTTTGGCCAAAGAGCTGGGAATCTATACCACAAACAACTTTCAGGATCTCTTTAAAATAAAAAATCTGGACAGCATCATAGAGCTGACCGGCAAAGAAGATGTCTTATTAGAAATCATACGTTTAAGACCTATAAACGTCGGGGTCATAGAACACAATATCGGAAGATTGATGCGGAAGCTCTTTGAGGTCGATCAGCGCCTGACATCTGCAGAAGAACAGTTGGTCTTTGAAAAAAATTTTTCCGACTTTCTCATCCAGCAAAGCACCGCTGCCATTGTGATTTTAAATACGGATTTTGAAATCGTTGAAGCAAATGATCCATACTTGAAAGCCGTGAATAAATCAAAAGAAGACGTCATTGGAAGATACTGTTACGAAACTTCTCATGGCTACAGTGTGCCGTGTTCGAGTTCGCGTCCCGATATGAAATGCCCATTAGTGGAAACCTTGAGAACCGGGAGATCCGCTCATGTTATTCACGAGCATCCCGAGCCGGGAGGTCATTTCAAATTTTGCAATTTGGTCACTTACCCTTTAAAGGATCAAAACGGGGAAATTCATCGAATCATCGAAGTTTGGAGAGATATCACAGAACAACTGTCATACCGTTGGGATAAGCGGGTTAAAGAATTGAAATCCGACCTTCAAAAACTGGTGCAGGAAGACCGCATGATCTCTTTGGGAAAACTGGCTGCCAGTTGTTCTCACGAAATCAACAATCCCATTCAAGGGTTATTGATGTTCAGCTATTTAATGCAGGAGATACTTGCCGAAGGCAAACCGAGCTCAAAAGATCTGGAACAGTTCAAGAAACACCTTTCCTTTATGTCTAGAGAACTGGAGCGTTGCGGCAACATTATTTCGGGTCTTCTTTCGTTTGCCCGCGAAACCCCAAAGGAATTCAAAGAAATTGATCTTAACGACGTTTTAAACTCCGTCATTACCTTAACGCGTCACAAAATGGAGCTACGAAATGTTGATATGACCACTCGATTATATCCTGGGCTATTAATGATAAAGGGCGATGACCGAGAGTTGCAGCAGTGTTTTCTCAACCTGATTTTCAATTCAATTGAAGCCATGCCAAACGGTGGACAATTACGGATAATTTCCGACCTGAAACAAGACAAAAAAAATGTTCGAGTAGAAGTCCAGGACACCGGATATGGAATCTCCAAGGAAAATCTTGAACACATTTTTGATCCTTTTTTCACCACAAAAGGAGAAGGGAAAGGAACCGGACTGGGATTGTCCATTGTCTATGGCGTCACTAAAAATCATAAAGGAAAAATTAACGTAAACAGCAAAGTTGGACAAGGGAGTTCATTTGTCCTGGAATTTCCTGCGCTGTAACTGTTTAAGAGTCCTTTTGTCGTGAATTATGCGTTTTTACCGAATTTATTTTCAACATGTACAAAAAAGACATATAATTTTTCATAAGAAATTCGAACTGTTTGTTTGCGACGGAGGAATGCCATGGATAAAAAGATGAGTATCATGGTCGTGGATGATGAAGCCATCGTCAGGGAATCTCTTTTCCACTGGTTTAAAAAATACGGCCATGTGGTAGAAACCGCTTCATCGGGCATTGAAGCTTTGGAAAAGCTGGAAAAATATCCTTTTCAGCTTCTTTTCGTAGATATCAAGATGCCCGGGATGAACGGCATCGAGTTGCTGGAAAAAGTTAAAACCCAATACCCGGATACACTCGTCATTATCATTACTGCGTACGGCTCCATTGAATCGGCCGTCAGCGCCATGCGAATCGGCGCCACTGACTATCTGCTGAAACCGTTTAAACCAGACCAGCTCTCTCTTGTCATGGAGCGAATATCCGTTCAAAAGAGACTCGTGACCCAATATAACTATCTAAAAGGACATTTAGAAAAAATCACCCGTTTCGACAATATTATTGGACAATCTTCGGAAATGGAAAAAGTTTTCAGTCTCATTCCAGAGGTTGCCCAAAGCGATACGTCTATTTTGCTCGTCGGAGAAACCGGTACCGGCAAAGAGCTGGTGGCAAAAGCCATTCACGCTGAAAGCCTTCGATCCCATCTTCCGTTTATTGCCATAAACTGTGGAGCCATGCCGGAATCTCTATTAGAGAGCGAACTTTTTGGTCATCAAAAAGGCGTATTCACCGGTGCGACCCGTGCCCGTAAAGGTTTTTTGGAGGTTGTTTCCGGGGGAACCCTCTTTTTAGATGAAATTGGAGAAATAAGCCCCAAAATGCAAATTAATTTATTACGCGTTCTGGAGGAAAAGAAAATAACGAGTATTGGAAGCAGAGAACCTGTAGACGTTGATTTCAGACTCATCTCAGCGACCCGAAGAGATTTAAAAAAGGAAGTGGCTGAAGGAATTTTCAGGGAAGATTTTTTTTACCGCATCAATGTCATTATGATCGAAATCCCGCCACTTAGAAAAAGAAAAGAAGACATCCCTTTACTGGTTGAACACTTTTTGAAAAAATACTGCCAGGAAACCACCAAATACGTCGATCATGTCACCCGTAATGCCATGGAGCTGTTAAGACGCTATGAATGGCCGGGAAATGTCAGAGAATTGGAGAATGCCATTGAAAGGGCGGTCGTCCTTTCAAAATCCCGCACCCTCGGGGTTGAAGATTTATCTTTCATACGACCTCCTGATTTCCAGTTCTCTAAAACCTTATCATTGCGTGGAATGGAAAAGGCGTACATTCAACAGGTTCTTGAAGAAAATAACTGGAATGTGACCCAATCCGCCAAGATTTTGGAAATTAACCGGGTCACGCTTCACAAAATGATAAAACGGTATCGCTTGGAAAGGCCTTAAAGGTTGACCTCAAAGAAAATATCCGTTGGTGTGATGGCCCTGGGAAATATCTCCGAAATCGCTTTACAGGTTATAGCAGAGCATATCTTCGGGTGTTTCAAGCTTACGGCCCAAATCCTCCCCCCTATGGAACCACCTGACGTTGCTTTTGATGAAAGAAGGTTGCAGTATGATGCCGGCATCATCATCGAAGCATTTGAGTCCATACACTTTGACAATCATGATAAGATTATCGGTGTACTCGATAAGGATCTTTTCATCCCTATTTTTACCCATGTCTTCGGCGAAGCCAGACAGGGAGGAACATGCGGATTGGTTTCATTGTTTAGATTAATGAAGAACCCGGACGGTTCCACCCCGTCTGAATCTCTCGTTCATGAACGTGCCGCAAAAGTGGCACTTCATGAGCTTGGCCATCTTTTAGATCTGCTTCATTGTGAGCATAAACAGTGTCTTATGCACTTCTCGGGAGGTACTGAAGAAGTGGATGAAATGTCCCTCGACCTTTGTGAGTATTGCTCAATTTATCTTCAGGACAAGCGTCTCTGAAGCGTTGAATGGTCAATTGGCTACAGGGAGTGTAGTCATAAGCTACTCCTATCTATCTGACTGATTTTAATATTTTTTTGTCTAAATTACACCGTCAATCCTTTCTATGATGTAGCCAAAGTTTTCGCTCTTCCTTTTGTTTAAAAGATGATTTGAATCCCCTCTTTTTCGAATTTTATAAATATCAAATAATTCCAATAGTTTAAATTTTTAGCGAAAATCTTTTTATCTTTGGCATTCTCATTGCAATTAAATTGAGTGCCTGAGCTATGAAAATTTGGAAAAGCCATGGCGTTTAGCTTAAAGTCCAAAAGGCTATTGCCGTGCCACTAAAAGGGGGTGTCGTTAAATGAAACGAAACACATCTAACAGGAGAAAGATTAAGGCGGATAGACCATCCAAAAGATTACGCACTAAAAAACTCATTAGCATTGATCAGCCCTTTGATTATGAAGAAGTGGCGGCGGTAACCGGCCCTGAATATATTCAAAATATGAACCGTGACGGTATGGCCTTCAGCCCTTATGAAAAAGTAAAGAAGGATATTCCGGGTTTTTATTTATCCGAGGATAAATGTGTCTGGATGAGAGCCGGAGTCATTAATTTGCGGCTCTGTGATTATAACTATGATTGTTATCATTGCCCGTTCGATGAGGCCATGACAAACGCCATGGGCGATAAGGCCGCTCCAAAGAAAAAGGAAAGGGCTGCGAACTGGGCGAAACACGTTAAAACAAGATATCAGATGACATCAACCCCCTGCATTCATTTTTTATCCGGTCGAATCACGTCTCCGGAGGAATGTGCCAGCGACTACGCATGCCATCACTGTACTGTCCATGAGTTGCTGGACAAGGAAAGTCATTTAGAAACCCCGGTAAATGGAAAATACACAAATATATCCGGGTATAAAATGGTTGAGGAATATTTTTATCACTTTGGACATTCATGGGTGAATTTAGAGCCCTTCCGACGTGTAAAGATCGGGTTAGACGATTTTATTTCAAAGGTTTTTGGACCGGTTGATGAGATAAATCTTCCGCCGGTTGGAACGGTAATGAAACGAGGCGACATCGGTTGTATCCTGACTCGAAATGGCAAAAAGGCGCCTGTACAATCTCCCATGTCCGGAACTGTTTATGCTGTGAATGATGCCGCGATAGACAATCCTGCACTTGCCCATGATGATCCTTTTCAAAAAGGATGGCTTTACATGCTGGATGTTGAAAATATCAAGCCAGAACTGGCAGGGCTATATTCCGGTAGGGAGTGCTTCCAATGGATGGAAAAGGAGAGTCAAAACCTCCATGAACTCATGGGTCCCAGATATGAGCAACTGGCAGCCACAGGTGGGCACCCGATTGACGATATCTACGGGCATTTCCCTGAGATGGAATGGGACCGGCTAATAAAAACTTTCCTCCATATGACAGAACATCGTTAAATCATTCTGGTAAAGGAGTGGCAAAAATGAAAAACAATGTCATTGAATTTAAGAAAAAAAAGGCCGATGGGAACGAGAACGGTTTTCATCAAAAAAAGTTAATTGGCATCGATCTGCCCTTTGATTACGAAGAAGTGGTCTCCATAACCGGTACAGAATATGTTCGAAACCTTCATCGTGACGGAATAGCTGTTCTCCCGAATGAGGAACTGAAGAAAAATTTTGCGGATATTCTTTTAAGAGCCGTTGAAAAGGCAACGTTAATGAAGGTTTCGGGAGTACGGGTTGCTGATAATTATTATCACCATATTGGCCATTCCTGGGTTCAACCATTGCAAGATGGTTGGGTCAGGATCGGAATCGACGATTTTACCTCCAAGGTTTTCGGACCGGCAGATGCGATAAATATTCCTCTTGTCGGAGACTTTTTGATGCAAGGCGAAGTGGGATGGGTTCTGAACCGAAATGATCAAGAGGCCCCTATGCAGTCCCCTGTCTCTGGCGTCGTGTTCGCTGTAAATGATAAAATAACAGAACAGCCCGAAATCACACATAATGATCCTTATGGAGAAGGATGGTTGTTTCTTTTAAATCCTGTCAGCCTTAAAATCGATAAGAAGATGCTTTATCTGGGGACAAAATGCTTCCAATGGATTGAAAATGAAATCCAGAATCTTTTAAAGTTTCTTGGGCCCAAGAGTGAAAGACTGGCAGCCACAGGCGGTGAGCTGATTGACGACATCTTCGGACATTTTCCAGAGATGGACTGGGACCGTCTGGTGAGAACGTTTTTGCGTACAAAAGAAAATATCTAACGTTTTGTGCTTTGTTTTTATTATTTCAAAGGAGGTTTTATGTATTTGAAACCTCCTTTGCTTTTTTAATAAGATTTTGTTATAAATAGTTATTTTATTTGGTGAACCTGGCGTCAAGTTTTAATCGTTCTAATACTTCTATTGCCTTATGGAAAAAGATACTACCACAATAAAAGACGCCCCGCGGCAAATCGAGCAGCTTAATATACGCCTTTCCATCTTAAATGCCGTCTCCAAAATCATCAGCAGCAGCTTGAATCTTGATGAGATGCTTAGCAGCACCATTGACAAAATTCTCGATGCGCCCGGGTCTGAAAGTGTCAGTATTTATGTGTTGAATGATGGGGGTAAAGTCCTTAATTTGGCTGCCCATAGAGGACTTTCAGAGAACTTAACAAACCACCCGTTTATGAGATCTCTCAAACCCGGCAACGGACTTCTGGGTCAGGTTTTACTTGATGGTGAACCAAAGGTGATCGATAATACGCTGCAATCCATTGGCCCCGATGTCGATCTTCTCATTGAAGAAGGCTTTCAATCCAGCGTTTATATACCACTGACAACCAAGGGAGCACCCATAGGCGTAATGTGCGTGTCCGCCTTGAATCCAAACACGTTTTCATCCGAATTTGTTGAATTCCTGACCGTCATCGGAAACCATATCGGTGTTGCTGTAGATAATGCGAATATGCATAAAAACATAAAAGCAGCCTATCAGGACTTAAAAGAGATCCAGGAACAGATTGTTTGGACGGAAAAACTGGCCTCTTTAGGCAAATTGGCCGCCACCATTGCCCATGAAATAAACAATCCACTTGCCGGGGTTTTAAACTATATCCGATTGATCATAAAGCAGCTTTCACGGAATAATTTTTCTCATGAAAAATTCGAGAATATTCTCCGATATTTGAAAATTATGGAATCTGAGACAGCGCGGTGCGGAGACATCGTTAAAGACCTTCTGGCATTTGCCCGCCGGACTAAAATTACCATGGAGAGTAACCGTATTGAAGACATTATCAATAAAACCCTGAATCTCATTTCCCATGAACTTGAAATAAAAGAACTTCAATTAAAAACAAATATTGCGCCGAATCTCCCAAAAGTTAAATGCGATTTCAAACAGATCCAACAGGTTCTTTTAAATCTCATGTATAATGCGTCGGAAGCAATGCCCAGCGGAGGTACGCTGACCATAACAGCCAATAGAGTCAACGGGGCTCAAGCGCTTTTAGAGGTAACAATTTCTGATACAGGCTGTGGCATCTCTGAAAAAGATATGGAACATATTTTTGAGCCTTTTTTTACGACCAAAGAAGAGGGAAAAGGCGTCGGTCTTGGCCTTTCCGTGGTTTACGGTATCATCGCCAGACACAATGGTACCATTGCGGTGGAAAGTGAGCCTGGAAAGGGAAGCACTTTTAAGGTCCGGTTGCCGTGTCGCTGATGGC
>JASFGF010000114.1:0-7758 GCA_050123915.1 Desulfobacterales bacterium
TAAGATGTTTAATTTCTGATCTGTTTAATTTAAGTTCAACTTTTCCCCCGCCGGGATGTGCAAGGTTTAACGTACAACCGTCGTTGTTTTTTATTATCGCCCATTTTTGTCCCTTTGGAAATACAACAGATTTATCCAGCCAGTCGTCGGGATCGAACTCGGCAATCTGAATCAGAACACCAAAAGCATCTTTGGGATGAATGAAGATCTCCTTCCAAAAGTCGCCGTATTCATTATACCCGAAATAAGGAATATTATGATCTTCAAGCTTTCGAATCGCATGTTGAATATCCGGCGTTTGCAGGGTGATATGATGAAGACCCCCGTTTTTATTTTTCTTTAAGAACTTTGACAAAAATGTTTTATCCTCAAGGGGGGTTATAAGCTCGAGGCGTGAAAGATCACCAAATGATAAAATCTGCCAGTGATATTTCATATCGTTATTTCGTGCACCAGCACCGAGGACTGCCCCAAGTATATCTTTAAAAAAATGGAGCGCTTTAGGATAATCTTTCACGGCAATTGAAATATGATCGATCCTTGAAATCATGTTATATTTTTAAAAAGATTAGGAAACCTCCTTTAGGCTGTTGCGAACTTGTGTATAAATGCCCGGGGCCATAACCAGGAGGCGGTCATTGATCTTTTGGCCGTCCAGATATTCATTGAGAATAAAATTGCTTCCATCTAACTTACAGATCTTTCCGCCTGCCGCCTCAAGGATAATGCCGGCTGCAGCAAGATCCTGGTACGATTCATTCGCAATTACAGCCGCTTCGGCACGGCCCATTGCAACATAACAAATGTGAGCACCGGTGCACCCCAAATCACGGATTTTTCCTGGAAATGTTGAACGATAACGTTGATGAAATCGTGAATATGTAAAAAGAAGGCTCTCATCATTAATGTTTTTCTTTCTTGAAACACGAATTTCCTTATCTCCCAAGAAGGCTTTTCGATCCGCCCGTGCGTGAAAAAGATCGCCGGTTGCCGGCATATAGAATGCCCCGAAAATAGGCCAGAAATTTTCTATCAGTGCAAGGGAAATGCCCCATATCGGAATTCCCGCCTGAAAATTGGCCACCCCGTCTAATGGATCATAAATCCAGATATATCGCCTTCCATCATGGGTATAATCTCTGTTCTCCGGGTTGTTTTTAAATATCTGATGTTCAGGAAAATGGTTGTCAAGTTGATCCTGAAAAAAATTCATTAAATGTGAATCCGCCTCGGTCACAAGCGCTTCATCAAATTTGATGCGACGATCCCCCTTACCATAATAGGAAAGTGCTTCCTCCCCTGAACGTCGAATCACCTCCAGTGCAAACTGGGTTAAATCTTCAATCCCATGACGTTTTATTTCAGCCATACTGTCCCCTTGTTTGGTTGTATCTTTGGGTCTAAACTTGTTGTGGATGGCAATATATGTTTTAAAATTCTCCCAGCGGTCTTGCAAATGTAAATGCGGCAGGTTCTTTGATCAATTTTTGAGATGCCTGTTTGGTATTGCCACCCAGAGCTGAAAAAGGGAGTGATACAACAAAGACGGCACAACCCAAAACGGTTGCGACGATACCCAACGGTCTGGCAAGAACAAGATCAGCGGTCATAAGGGCGCCGCTGTTTTCCTCATCTACCGTCTGTCCTGCTGCAAGGGCAGACGTTCCGAATGGGATAAAAACAAGGGTTATAATAAGCAATAACACCATGGATTGTTTTCTAATTTTATTCATTTTTTCCTCCTTTAGGCGTACTTGTTATTTATTGCATGGTCTCTTCTTTTGAAGTCGATGCTTGAAACCTTCCGGCACGGACCGTTTGGGCATAATATTTTGTTTTTTAGGATGAATGTTCTGGGTGTTTGAATAAGCCAAGATCTTTACTAAAGGGTTGTTCATGACTGATCTTATAGATGGTTGAAAAACATTTGTATTAAGGCTATAATGTTCAAAAGAAACTATTTAAGAAAAATCTAATTTTCACAGACAGTTTGAATATTACAGATTAGAAAAAAGCTGATGAAGTGTCAAGAAAAAAGCCTTCATCTCACATTGGTTTTGCTGCTTATAAACGGAATTCAAACGGACTCAAAGAAATGACAACGGCATCATCATATATAGAAGTCGCCATCGCCTTGCCGGTGTACAGCACATATGTTTACAGCGCTCCGGAAAACCTGTTAACGCTGGTTTCGACAGGAAAAAGAGTTCTTGTTCCATTTGGCCGGCGCAGAGTGACGGGATACATTTTGGGTGCATGTAAAAAAACGGATCAGGGGAAGATAAAAAATATTCTTGATATTATTGATGAAGAGCCGCTTTTCCCTTCAAGTATGATACCTTTTTTCCGATGGACGGCTGATTACTACCTGCATCCCATCGGAGATGTTATCAAATGTGCATTGCCGGGTGGACTGAATGTTTATGATTTTGCTGCCATTGCCATTACGAAAAAGGGAGAAGGAGCCCTTTTAAAAAATTCGCTTACACCTTTGGAGAGAAAAATCTTAAACGTGTTAAAGGAAGCGTCTTGTGGATTAAAAAAACTTCGCGAAAAACTTAACGACAAAATTCCGAATGCTTTAATCTATGCCATACAGCATAAAGGGCTCATTGTTCATGAACGGGAGTTGAAAGGCGGGATTACAAAACCAAAAACACAAAGGCATGTGTCATTGATCGATTCAAATATTCCTATGGGCAGTCTATCTGCGTCAAAACAAAGAATCATCGAAGCCATCAAAAGCCAGGGAGAAGTCAGCGTAAGCAAACTCAAAAAACTTGTACCGTCTGCTCCGACATTAATAAAGCATTTAGAAGCGGACAGGTATATTTCTATTTTTGATAAACAGGTTTATCGTGATCCCCTTGGTGAATGTATAAAGCCTGATATACCCTACAGACTCACTGAAGAACAAAACCGTGTGGTTTCAAAAGTGATCAGCGCTTTAGGTAAAAAATTCAGTACCTTCCTTCTAACCGGCGTTACCGGGAGCGGTAAGACAGAAGTTTACATGCATATTGCAGCAAAGGCGATTGATTTGGGTTATAGCGTTCTGGTTCTGGTTCCTGAAATTGCCCTTATATCTCAAACGGAAAGGCGATTCAGGGCACGATTTGGTGATCGGGTCGCTATTCTTCACAGCGGACTTTCTGCTGGAGAGCGTTACGATCAGTGGGTACGTATTGTAAGAGATGAGGTTTCCATCGCCATTGGTGCCAGATCAGCTGTTTTTGCACCGTTAACGAATATCGGCATTATTATCGTTGATGAAGAACATGACACATCTTACAAGCAGGACAGCCGTTTGAGATACAATGCCAGAGATCTTGCCGTGGTCAGGGCAAAGCAGCAGAACGCGGTGGCACTGCTGGGATCGGCCACGCCTTCAATACAATCCTATTATAATGTAAAAACAGATAAGTTCAAAGGGATGACATTAACGAAGCGGGTTGAAAACAGATCGCTCCCCAAGGTAACGGTTGTTGATCTTCGTAAAAGCAGAGATGTTCGGGGAAGTCGACGGTTTATCACTCCGGAGCTTTATAGCGCAATGGAAACGACACTTGGACGCGGCGAGCAGGTGCTTCTTTTCTTGAACCGTCGCGGCTTTGCCACCAATCCGGTTTGTTCAGCTTGTGGTGAAGCGATACGATGTAAAAATTGTGATATTTCTTTGACATTGCATCAAAAGGCCAATGCCTACAAATGCCATTACTGTGGATTTACGCGAGCGTCAGCATCCAACTGCATTTCCTGCGGATCGTCTAAGATCATGCTTTTGGGACTTGGGACCGAAAAGGTCGAAGCGACGGTAAAGATGCTTTTCCCTCAGGCCTCCGTCGCTAGAATGGATCGTGATACGACCCGGCGCAAAGGGTCCATGATAAAGATACTCAAAGGTTTAAGAAACCGGACCATTGATGTTCTGGTGGGGACTCAGATGGTGGCAAAAGGTCATGACTTTCCAAACATTACCCTTGTGGGTATTATCTGCGCAGACCTCTCTTTGAATTTTCCTGATTTTCGAGCCGGAGAACGGACATTTCAGCTGCTGGCCCAGGTTGCCGGTCGCGCCGGGCGGGGAGCTGTGCCAGGACGTGTTCTTCTTCAGACGTATAACCCGGATCATTTCAGCATTTTATCTGCAACTGAGCAGGACTTGAAACCATTCTACAAGACCGAGATCGGGTTTCGAAAGGGCCTGAATTATCCCCCATTTTCCAGAGTGGTTCAGATTAAAATATCTGGAAAAAACAAAGAAAAAACCGGCCAGCATGCCCAGACATTAGGAGATCTTTGCCATACATTAAAACAAAAGAACCGATCGCTATCAAAATCCCTTGAAATATTGGGGCCCATTGAAGCCCCGCTTTTCAAGATTGCAAAAAAATACCGATGGCAGATCCTGCTAAAAGGTTTGGAGGTCAGAGCGCTCCATCGATTTCTTCATAATTTATGGTTTGAAAACAGAGCAACCATCGACCGGCGCGATGTCAAGGTCGTTCTTGATGTTGATCCGATTTTTATGATGTAAAAAGATGCGCCTTGACATTCTATGGAATGCACCTTAAATAAGCTGTTCATGCCTTGGCGGCTTGATGGTGGCTAAGGCCGTTAATGGGATGTTTGAGTCAATATGAACCGGTCAATTTATTAAGGACATTTTTAAGATGAAACTTAAATTTTTATCCATCTTTTTTGCGGCTGTTTGTATTTTGTGTTTTAATAGCAGCGCATTCGGTGCTTCGAAACAGACATCTTTATCACCATCTGTCTTTGTACCCGAAAGCCGGTACACATTCCCCACAGTTATAGATGGTACTGAAATCACACATGATTTTATCATACAAAATAAAGGAGATGCGCCGCTTGTGATTGAAAGAGTCAAAACCGGCTGAGGGTGCACGGCTGTCTCATATCCGAGACAGATCCCTCCCGGCGGTGAGGGAAAAATTATTATTAAAGTCGATACATCAGGATACGGCGGAAGAACACTCACCAAAAAGATAACGGTCAAAACCAATTCTTTCAAACATTCCATGCTCTATTTGACCATTGTGGGTAATGTTGAACAATTTGTTGACATTGTTCCAAAAAGAGTTGTTTTGCGTGGTTTTGCAGACAATCCAATAAAAGCAACAGTGAAGATCATACCGAAAGATAAGTATCCATTCACAATTCAAAAAGCCAGGGCAACCAATACAAAAAACATTGCCTTTACGATGGAAAAAACGAAAAACCAAGAAAAAACAGAATATATCCTGACGGTTGAAAATCTGAAAAAAACCAAGGGGCGCTACGCTGACGCTATAAAATTAAAAACAGACAGCAAGATACGTCCAGAGATTAAAATCTACGTTATCGGGAACATTCTCGACAGGCCCAAAAACGAAAAACAATAACGATGGAACATATCAAGGTCATCGCTTTTGACTGTGACGGGGTCATGTTTGATACAACGAAAGCAAACATGGCATATTATAACGAGATATTACAGCATTTCGGTCAACCGACCATGACTCCCGATCAGTTTGCGTATTGCCATAGCCACACGGCAGATCAATCGATTGCACACCTGTTTAATGATGAAAAAAGCTTCAGGGAAGCTCAGAATTATCGAAAAAATATGAGTTATATCCCTTTTTTAAAATATATGGTGTTGGAACCCTATTTGAAGCCTTTGCTCGAAAAACTCAGGCCCAGATACAAAACTGCCATTGCGACAAACCGATCCGATACAATGGATCGGGTTCTCAGTGAACATGGTCTGGAAGAATATTTTGACCTGGTTGTGAATTCCAATGACGTCGAGCGCCCCAAACCTTTTCCGGACCCCTTGATCAAAATTCTGGAACATTTTGAAATAGAGGCACATAATTCCTTATATGTGGGAGATTCAGAACTTGACGAAATGGCTGCAAAAGCGGCGGGGGTGCCCTTTGTGGCCTATCAAAACAAATCACTTTGTGCCAAATTTCATATCAAGAGCCTAAAAGAAATCGCTCAGATACTTGATATCAAAATAGCATAACAGTTTTAATGTTTTTCAATGAAAATGTTAACCAATGATGTTAAATACCCACAGAAGACGGCTAACTTCATCGTCGTAAAAGCGGCTTTGCTTGCTGTTGTCGTTGTTTTAACCTTTTGTTATGACGGGTTAAAAAACAATTCCTATGCTAAGGAACCTTTCCAAAACACTCTCATCGGAAACACGTCACTTGAAGATGTGGATGACGGGCTATGGGACGGTCCGATTCTTTTTTATAAAGGAAACGGAACGCCCATTTATCTGATTCTGGTGGAGAAGGCTTTCCAAAAGCTTCACTTATATCGCTATAACGGTCGATACCAGATAATAAAGAGCTATGATTGCAGTACCGGGGAAAAGCCCGGGAAAAAACAAAAAGAGAATGACGAAAAAACGCCTGAAGGTATTTACTTCAATATAAAGTCTTACCGGGATTCTAAAATTACTCTATTCGGCGACCGGGCTTTTGAATTAAGTTATCCTGATATTTTTGATCATCTTGAAGGTAAAGGCGGCAATGGAATATTTATTCATGGTTCCAACCAGTCCATAAAACCGTTTGCAACCAATGGGTGTGTGGTTTTAAACATTCGGGATCTTGCCGATCTGGATCGACGGGCTCCGTTAAAGAAAACACCCGTTATCATTGCAAACCATCTTCCTTACCGGTTTGAACCGCCAAAAAAGCAATTACCTGAACTTATGGGATTACTCAAACAGGCCATGCTTCCTGAAAGTTGCCGGTCTTTGAATCGAAAGTTTAGACATATTGCTGTCATCGGTTTTCAAAAGCGTGTGGTGGCCGTGGGTGAAGTCAAGATAAAAGGTCGCAGGAATAAACTTGGGTTCTCGAGACTTTACATTTATCGGCCTGAAAAAGACCATATGGTATTACTAAAGCGGGAGTGGAGCGAGGAATAACGAAACAACTTTGCCAATATCTTTACACGGAGAAGCGCACCCCGTGAAACATACGATTGATGGGTGTATGGAAAGCTATTGATTTCCGAATCCGTTATTTGCACCGCAGTCCGGACATTCCCAGGTTATTCCGTTGCACGACATTCCCCAGAAATTTTCCATCATGCATTCTTGGCAAATCGCAAAACCACAACGGCATCGCCAGCAAAAAGGTGGATTTTTGCTGCAACAATGACATCCGATTTTTTGGGCCCTAAGACGTCTTTGTCGATAAGATGTTTTTCTTACAGAGTCTGTCATGTTCAATCTTTATGCATTTGTTCATAACGACATCGATGCCTGCTTTTGCTAAAAGCGATGCCGCTTTTTGATTTTCGATACCAAGCTGCATCCAAAAAACCTTGGGTTGCAATCGTATCGCTTCGTGGGCATGAGGCAAAACCTGTTCAGGATTTCTAAATACATCCACAATATCCACTTTTTCATTGATATCATCGAGGGTGGCATAGACCCTTTGCCCCAGAATCTCTTCCTGGTCGGGTCTGACCGGAATGATTCTGTACCCCTGAGCTTTCAGATATCTGGCGACGTTATTGGACTCCCTTTCAAATTCGGGACTCAGACCGAGGATTGCGATGGTCTCGGCCTTTTCAAGTATTTCTTTTATTTTGATGTCCTCGTCAATTATTTTGCCTGATTTCATATGATGATCCTTTAAGCGTCCTTGCTGTCTTAGGGAATTAATGATAGGAACGAAATCATAACAATTCTTAAATTGAACCTAAGTTGAGTGATTTTTAAGT
>JASFGF010000115.1:0-7750 GCA_050123915.1 Desulfobacterales bacterium
AGAGACATATTAAGCTATGAAGAAATACTTCGTGTTGTCAGGGTGGGTAAGGACCTCGGAATTTCTAAAATCAGAATAACCGGGGGGGAACCGCTGGTTAGAAAAGGTGTGTATCATTTCCTGTCACACCTGACAAAAATAAAAGGGCTTCAAGATATATCTCTGACGACAAACGGTGTTTTGCTCAAAGACAACATCCGTAAAATCAGATCCGCCAATATCAAAAGAATCAATATCAGCCTCGACACGTTAAATAAAACGAAATTTAAACATATTACAGGATATGATTTTTTCGATCAAATATGGGAGGGCATTCATCTGGCTCGAAAAATGGGGTTTTATCCCATTAAAATCAATGTAGTGCCCCTTAAAGGAATTAATGATGATGAATTGGTGGATATTGCCGGTTTGTCCATTAAGTATCCATTTCACATCCGATTTATTGAATATATGCCCATGGGGTCCAGTCAGATCAGCAATGACCGACATTTACTGGCGCCTGAAATAAGAAAACACATCCAGCAGTTGGGAAAACTGATTCCGGTTGACAAAAGTGTAAACGATGGCCCTGCAGAACGATTTAAATTCGAGTCGGCCAAAGGAGAAATTGGTTTCATTCGCCCCATCAGCCAACATTTTTGTGGTACCTGCAATCGGCTGAGATTAACAGCCAGCGGTCAGCTGAGGCCCTGTTTGATGAGCGACGATCAGGAAGATTTGAAATCATTGCTTAGAAAAGGGTGTTCTGATGCTGAAATCGCAAAGGGTTTTCTTAATGCGGTTCGTCACAAGCCGTCGGAACACAAGCTCATTGATGATGATCATGTCAGGATATCTGCCCAGATGTGTAACATCGGCGGATAAAAGAAGAAAGAGATATAAGTATAAAAAAAAGCCTGGGCCGCATCAGTGGGAGGCTACATTTTCTCGCACAATTCTCGGTTTACGACCCAGGCGAATGAGATGACGTCATATTGAAGTGTTTTGTTGCGTTTGATGGTTTGCTAACAGAATTAAAAAAACGAATCAAGATTTTTTTTTATCTTGAACGATTTTTTATGAAATTTTTAGGTTTTCACTTCTTTTTATGAGCTTTCGATCTTTTCTCTTTAAAAAGAAATTGTAACATCCCACCAAAATTCCTTCCGGAAGAAAAACAAGTACCAGGCACAAAAAAATACCGTATGCAATAATGTGATACTGTTTGGCGACATGGAGCGCTTCGGAAATAAAGGTGAGCACTCCGGCTCCGAAGAGAGACCCCCAGAGACTTCCCATTCCGCCGACGATGACCATGGTCACCACCTGGATAGAATAATAGAAGTCGTAAGAGCTGGGACTGATAAACGTAATGTAATGGGCATAAAGACTGCCGGATATGGATGCGAACATGGCGCTTAAAACAAACACCTTTACTTTATAATCGGCCGTGTTGATACCCAAAGAGTTTGCGGCTGTTTCACTGCCATGCACAGCACGAAGTGCTCTGCCCACTCTGGAATTGAGGAGATTTCTGGCAGCCAGCATGGAAAGAAAAACAAAACTCCAAATCAGATAAAAATTTTTCAGATCGTTATCAAATGTCAATCCTCCGATGGCCAACTGAGGAATGCCGATCAGGCCGTCATGGCCACCGGTGAACTGTTCCAGCTCACCCATAAGGATATTGACAATGATGCCAAATCCCAATGTGGCCATGACCAGATAGTGCCCCCGAAGTTTTAAAGACGGGTATCCGATCAAATAGGCAATCATCCCCGTTGCCAGCATACCGACAAGCATCGCAGGCCATAAAGGGAATCCGTAATTAACGGTCAGAATTCCTGAAAAGTATGAACCCAGGCCGTAAAAGGCGGCATGCCCCAATGAAATCTGCCCGGCAAACCCGATAAGAAGGTTCAGGCCCACCACCACAATGGTGTTGAGACCAATCACATTCAGAACGATAAAGTAATATTTGCTCTCAACAAACACCGGCAGAATAAGGATGATAATGGCCAAAGCGATGAAGCCGAAAATGTCTTTATGTTTAAAAAATAAGTTCATTATTTTAATAGGTTAAAAACCAGATTGAGCGATTGTCATGGTTGCCGCAGGTACAAGGAAGATGTCATTCCGCTATCGTCAGCTATGCGGGACGTTATCTGACGCAGTAGATGTGGTAAGATCGGCAATCGCTCAGTTTAGTTAGACTTTTTCCGCCTCCCCATACCCCATAATTCCCGTGGGTTTCAAAAATAAGACCATCAGTAGAACGAAAAAGGCAATGGCATCCTTATACTGAGATGATATCAGACCTGCCCCTAAAGATTCTAAAATACCCAAAACAATTCCGCCCAATATCGCACCGACAAAATTTCCATATCCACCAAGAATCGCTGCGGCAAATCCTTTCAATCCCAGCATGATTCCCGTATCATAGGATGTCGTGGAAATAGGTGCGATGATCATGCCGGCCACAGCTCCCAGCGCACCGCTGAAGGCAAAGGATAAAAGGATCATACGATTCACACAAATGCCGGCCAGAGCCGCTGCCCTTCGATCGACGGCTGTTGCCCGCATGGCTTTGCCCATCAATGTGTTTTTGAAAAAATAGCGCAGTATCAGCATGACCAGCACCGTGATTCCAAAGACCCAGATGTGCTGTGGAACGATGGTTGCTCCGCCCAGAAGATGAATCGGATTTTCACCTGAAAAGGAAGGAACGCCGACATTATCGGTGCCCCAGACCTCTTGAGCGGCGCCCCTGATAATTTCCGAAAGGCCAATGGTCAAAAAAATAAGTATGATAATTTCTTTTGACCGGGCATGCCGTATGGGGCCGATTTCTATCAAGGCACCGATGAGAGCGACACCGGTCATGGATATGAAAAATGAGATGATCAAATTGACCTTGAAAAGAACCACCAGAGAGTACATAAACATCCCGCCAAGGGATATGAATTCACACTGGGCGAAATTAACGATTCCGGTGGCATTATGGATGATGTTAAACCCCATGGCCACAATGGCGTAAATGGACCCAATGGTCAAACCGGTGATAATATACTGAGCAATTTGCTGGGAAAAATCCATGACCATAAAAACTGTCTACTCCCCTTCCCTTGATTTTTATTACCAGAGAAGGGGAATAACATTTATTGCAACAGTTTCCATCCCCCTTTGGTGGCTTTGATCATAACAATATCTTCCATGGAAAGACCGTTATGATCCTTTGCACTGATATTGTAGATGCCGCTGAGTCCTACATAACCTTTCGTATTTTCAATGGCATCTCGGATTTTTGCTCTGTCGGGCCCAACTTGTTTAATGGCATTTATAACAATAAATGCCGCATCGGCCCCATAGGCAACCATGGTGCCGGGTTCATGATTGAATTTTTCTTTATATGCTTTTACATAATCGATTATTTTCTTTTTCTGAACGTCGCTGTCAGGCAGCTGATCTCCCACAACGATTTTGGTAGACGGCATCATGACACCCTCTCCGGCCTCTCCGGCAACTTTCCAGAAAATGGGATCGCCGGAACCGTGGCATTCAAATAACGGCGCTTTAATGCCCAACTGCTTTACATTTTTAGCAATGATTCCCATGGCAGGCCCCACTGTCCAGGCGATAATCCCGTCAACGCTCTTTGCATTAATTCGGGTCAACTGTGCCGTCATATCCACATCTTTGGGCTGAAAAGCCTCTTCGGCAACAATCTTGACCCCATACTTGGGGGCCTGGACCTTTACGTTTCTGAGCCCGTCTTTGCCGAATCCTTCATTTGAATAGATAAATCCGATTTTTTTAATGCCGTGTTTGCTCATATACTGGCAGATCTTACCCATGGCATCTGCGGCCTTATATGGAGATTTAAACGTCCATTTGGGTAAGGATTTCGGGTCTTTTTTATCGAGGGGTGCTAAAAGAATGACATCTCCGCCCGAGTGCATGAAAGCGGGAATTTTTTCCTTTTCAATAAATCCTCTCATGGCCATGGCCGTACCGGTGAGTGTCGGTCCGATAATAGCCACCACGTCTTGGGCTTCTAATACCTTTTTTAGAGCCACAACAGCCTTGGTAGGGTTGCTTTCCGTATCTTCCATCACCATTTCCAGCATGCGTCCGTTAATGCCGCCGTGCTGATTCACTTCGTCTATGGCAAGCATAACGGCGTCTCTTTGCGAAGTTCCAATATGTGCAGCGCGGCCGGTTAAAGCAAATATTCCAGCAATTTTAATCGGTTCTGCACTATAGCAAAGTGATGATCCCAACATAAAACTCATGGTCAGCGCCACAGCAACGATAATCAGAGATCTTTTTTTCATTTTTTCCTCCTAATTCATTTGCATATACATTGTTCGGTCATGACAAATATAAGTATTTTCACCCCCTTTCCTTTTCATGACGTTGATTCGAACCCCTATCCCAAATAGGCCTTTTTAACGGCCTCGTTCTCTATAAGCTCGGACGATTTTCCATGAACCCGGACCTTCCCGGTTTCCAATACATAGGCTCGATCGGAGATCTTTAAGGCAGCTCTTGCATTTTGTTCCACCAGCAAAATAGTGGTTCCTTCATTTCTGAGCGTTTCAATGATAGAAATAATTTCTTGCACCACAAGCGGTGCAAGCCCCAGAGAAGGTTCGTCTAAAAGCAAAAGAATGGGCCGCCCCATCAATGCCCTGCCGATGGCGAGCATTTGCTGTTCTCCTCCACTGAGGGTTTCTGCACGTTGCTTAAGCCTCTTTTCAAGAACAGGAAAGAGCGCCAGAATATACTCAAAATCGTCCAGTATTTTTTTCTTGTTTTGTCTGCCCCGCCGTCTGTAGGCACCCAATTCAAGATTTTCTTTTACCGTTAAAGGACCGAAAACATGTCGGCCTTCCGGAACCTGGATAATACCCAGTCCAACGATTTTGTCGGGGGATAAAGACAAAATGCTTTTTCCTTTAAAAAAGATGTTCCCTTTAGACGGCTTGATCATACCTGAAATCAGGTTGAGCAGTGTTGTTTTGCCGGCGCCATTACCGCCGATGAGCGCCAAAACTTCTTTTTCATCCAGTTTAAAGGAAATATCGTCAAGTGCTCGAACACCTCCGTAATGGGCACTTATGCCATGGATTTCAAGCACAACCGGTTATAACTCCTTTCCCAGATAAGCCTCTATGACTTTTGGATTGTTCCGAACCGTTTTAGAATCCCCTTCAGCGATTTTTTCTCCATAATTCAAAACAGAGATTGTGTCTGAAATACCCATAATTAAATTCATGTCATGTTCCACCAAAATCACTGTGACGCCCATGTTCCTGATCTTGAGAATCGTCTGAGCCATTTCTTCGGTTTCCTGCAAATTAAGGCCGGCCACCGGTTCATCAAGAAGAAGAAGTTTTGGCTCCATGGCCAGGGATCGAGCAATCTCTACGCGTTTTTGATCTCCATAGGAAAGCTCGTCAACACGAACGCCGGCCTTTGGTTCAAGGTCCAAAAACGTTAAAACAGCATCTGTTTTTTCACGAATACGCTTTTCTTCGTCCCGCACCATGGGGGTTTGGAAGAGACATTTTAAAAATCCGCAGCGACTTTTGGTATGAAGCCCCACCATGACATTTTCTCGAACCGTCATATTGCAAAAGATCTGGATGTTCTGGAACGTCCGGCCGATTCCCATATACGCCAGCTGATATGGCCGTTTTCTATAAAGATTCCGGCCCTCAAAAAAGATTTCGCCGGATGAAAGAGGGTATATGCCGGTAATCAGATTAATTGCTGTTGTTTTTCCTGCACCGTTGGGACCGATAATAGAAAAAATTAAACCGGTTTTCACCTTAAAGGATAACCGGTTGATGGCCTGCAATCCTCCAAAGTTTTTCGAGGCATTGGTCACTTCGAGGATGTAGTTGGAATTTCTCACAGCCATTGATGCTCTTTTTTTAATCTGATTATTTGTAACAAGTTAACCTTTTGAAAATATTATCGCTTCAGGAATAATAAAAATTTTGCTGAAAGAACTCGAACCAAATAGGAAACAGTAAATAGAAAATAGGATTTTCGACTAAATATTAAATATTCCAAGATAAATCAAAATCTTGGACAATCTTCCATCGTTTATATCTGAAGCTTCTTTGAAACGCTCCGCTTAATTATTTAGATTTGTCACGCAAGTTCAGGAATTATTTCTATGGTCAAACACTCGTTTGCTTTTTCTTTCTGTGCGCGGCAGGGAGCCGTAATCAATAATTTCCACCTGGCTTCTCACCAGTATCTTACGCCGGATTTCTGTTGCCACCTGTTCGGCCAGATGCTCATCATCCGTCGTTTTGGAATCCGAAGCACGCTCCACCTTGATTAGCATCATGTCACGGCCGCTTTCACGCTGCTTGAGATGGATCTGAAATTCACTGCCGATGCCGTTTACACGGCTCAACACATGATCGATCTGGCTGGGGTAGATATTAACCGCCCTGTAAATAAACATATCGTCCGTTCGGCCGAGGATTCGGTCATGCATGGGAAACGGCGCACCGCAGGGACACATGGAACTCATGAACCGCGTAATGTCATGGGTTCGATAGCGAACCATGGGACTGCCCTCTTTGCTCAGTGTCGTCACCACGAGCTCGCCCTGTTCCCCCGGAGGCACCGGTTTTAATGACACCGGGTCTATGATTTCAAAAATAAAATGGTCGGCCCAATAATGGATTCCGTTATGAAGACTACAGTCGAGACCGGTTCCCGGACCGTAAAGTTCGGTTAATCCGTAAATATCAAAAATATGCTCAACGCCCATAAGCTCAATGATTCGATCTCTCATGGCGTCACTGTGACGTTCCGCACCTAGGATAATCTTTTTGACTTTTATTTTGGACAACAAATTTCGCTTATGAATTTCTTCGGCCATGAGCAATGCCATTGATGCCGTGGAACAAAAGACGGTGGTCTCCATGTCCACCAGCATTTCACAGTGCATATCTGCATTCGCAGGACCAAGGGGAATCGTCATGGCGCCGAATCTTTCACTACCAGCCTGGAATCCCACACCTGCCGTCCAAAGACCGTAGCCGACAGCGATCTGTACGCGATCATGACGGGTGAGACCGGCCATTTGATAACATCGGGCAAAAAAGTTCGCCCACACGTCAAGATCTTTTTGGGTGTAGCAAAGTACCTTGCGTTTTCCCGTGGTTCCCGAAGACGCATGAATTCTTACAATATCCTTATATGGCACCGAACGTAAGGGGAAAGGGTATTCCTGCTGCAAATCATTTTTATCGGTAAACGGCAGAAGTTCGATGTCATCTAAGGATTGGATGTCTTCAGGCTTAATACCTGCGGCGTCGAATTTATTACGATAGAACGATGAATGATCATAGACATGATTCATGGTCCATTGAAGGCCTTTTAGTTGGATCTGTTTTAATTCTTCTTCGTCCAGATCATAGGGGATGAAGGGCATGATAAACTCCTCTTCGTGTCCATCTATAAATGGCCATTTTTGTCCTGCTCAGCGTTCTCCGCGGGTTCCGGCTGCGGCGTACAGACGTACGCCTCACCGAAAACCCTAGTGCGGTCTTGATCAGAACAAAAATTGCTCATTTCTGAAATGGGCACTCACTTATTTCTATTTTCGAAATTCTTTAAAACCTGTTTCAAGTGCTTTTACGGCATCGTTCAGCATTTGTTTCTTTTTTGACAGACGCTGTTGTAAAACTGTTTTTATATCTTCTAAATTACAGAAAAGACTGTTTTCAGTCGCTTCTGATAT
>JASFGF010000116.1:0-7690 GCA_050123915.1 Desulfobacterales bacterium
CAGCGTGTAGAAAAAGTTCCTTTTGAAATTAAAGTCGAGAATCAGATGGCGCATCTTTCCGGGGGACTAAACTTTACCCTGGATGCAACATACGGTCTTGAATCTCGTTCTTTTTCAACATCTGTTCATTTTGATAACACGGATTTGACGCCTTATTTGCAACTTGTCGGCAAAAACGATTTAAACGGCGCCATTACCGGCAGTATTGAATCAAAGGGTCATTTCGGCACACCGTTCCAGGTGGAAGGAACAACCCGTATTTCTCAACTGGGGCTTTTTTGGAAGGAGACACCATTGATCAAGGGTAACGATCTGATGCTTTTGCTTCATAATGATGACATATCGATTCCCGGGATGCGGCTGTCTCTGCTCGATCAAGGCTATGTTACCATCAAAGGTTCCGGAAAATTAAACAAAGATCTTAATTTAGAAGCCGATGGAAACATCCCTTTTAAAATACTTCCGATGCTCACTGATGCGGTTTCCGACGCCACCGGTGAAACACGCTTTTCGATGAAAGTGAATGGAACCCTGTCAACACCGAACCTGATCGTTCATGCAGATATCAAGGACGGGGGAATGACCATCCCGGGCATATTTCAAAAACTGCACGACATAGACGGAGATGTCCGGATAACATCCAAAGCGATCGTTCTGGACAGCATCAAAGGGATGCTGGATACCGGTAAGTTTGAATTTAATGGCGTCATTGATCTTGACCGATATCAACCATCCAACATTGGACTCAAATTGAAAGTGGAAAACCTTCCCATTTCGATTCCTGACGTATTGGACGTCCGATTGAATTCTGATCTGGATGTTCGAGGTTCTTCGAAAAAGTCGCTGATAAAAGGAGATGTTGAGGTTATCGAAGGAACATATGAGAAAGATGTTCGTTTGAATCTTATGGAAAACATGGGGCAGGCATCACGGAAGGAACCCTTGGTGACGTCAAAGTCTCCCTGGCCCATCTTTGACAACATGGCTCTTGATTGCAAAATCAGGTACAGAGACCCTTTTGTGGTTGATAATAATATCGCTTTATTGACGATCAAGCCTGATCTTAATATCCACGGGACGGTGAACCAACCTCTTGTCAGTGGCAGGGCAGAAGTCGAAACCGGAATCGTATATTTCCAAAGAAATGAATTTAATGTCAAAAAAGGTGTTTTTGATTTTATAAATCCGTATAAAATTGAGCCGACCATTGATATCCAAAGTGATGTAACCGTTCGGGAATGGACCATATTTTTAAAAATTTCCGGTACACCGGATGCACTCAGGTTTGATATGACTTCCGATCCCCCGGAGAGGGAGGAGGATATTATCTCTTTACTGATTTCAGGAAAAACAACACAGGAACTGATTGCAGGAGAGGGCGGTTCATCGTTATCTCCAAAACAAATGCTTGCCGATGTTCTATCTGAAACCGTTCAAAAAGATATTAAGGATGCCACCGGTCTGGATGTCGTGGTTCTGGAATATAGTGAAGCAAAAGATACTGAGACGTCAGATGAATTAAAAGTTACTCTGGGCAAAGAACTGTCCAGAAGGGTGACGGTCAAATACGATGTGCAGACAAAAAATGCCAAGGTCATCCGGAAAGTGATCACGGAATATAAATTTCTTGAAAAACTGATAATGAACGCCTTCCAGGATACAGAGGGACATTATGGCGGCGGGATTCAATTCAGACTTGAATTTCGATAGAGAAAAATGGATTTAGATGACTATGCCCAAAAAGAAAAACTGGACAAAGATAATCATATTGATATGGATTCTAATGTTGTCTGTCAACAAGAACAGCGCATATGCCCAAAAGGAGAAAAAAGATAGGCCGGATCCCATAGTCTCACAGGTTATTGTCGATGTTCAGGGGATAAATGGGGATGTGAGCCGATGGGTTGATTTGGTAAAGAATCTAATTTTTATCCAGGAAGGAGAACCCTTTTCGACAAAACGGTTCCAGGATTCCCTTGAAGCATTGAAATCGTCGAAAATATTCAAAGCCATCCATATCACGGAAAAATCCGCAAAAGAAGATCAACTGGAACTTCATTTTCAGGTAGCGCCCTATCCTAGAATCAAAGATATTAAAATCAGCGGTGCATTTCCCTTATTGGAAAGAGAGATCCTCAATACCATGAATCTCCGTCCGGGAGATGCATACGATCCGGATGCGTTTCCTGTCAAGGAAGGCGCCATTGTCCAACTTTTTAAAAAAGAAGGATATATTGCGCCGATTGTTCATTTAGACACCAAAGAAGATCCTGCTGACGGAAATGTGGTGATTTTTGTCAATATCGACAAAGGTGATTTTTTTCATATCCGTCGATTTGAAATCAACGGAAACCGGGCATTTTCAAAGACAAGACTTAAATTGCGAATGAAAACATATAAATCGTGGTTGATTCCGGATTTTATGAGGCGTTTTAAGAAAAAAGAATTTGATAAAGATATCAAAAGTCTAATCCAATTTTACCGGGCAAAGGGGTATCCGGATGTTGCCGTGAACACCGTTGTCAACAAAGATACCAACACTCAAAATGTTTTTATTTCTTTAAACATTGATGAAGGCCCCAGGTATGACATTGAATTTGAAGGCAACAAGGCGTTTTGGGAATTTTGGCTAAGGAAAGATCTAATTCTATTTAAGGAGGGGAATAAAAGGGATTTTGGTCTAAAAAAAAGCATTCGCAAGATAAAAAAACGTTACCTCAAGGCAGGTTACAGAAATTGCCGGATAGAGATGGGGTCTGAAAGAAAACAAGAAGCAGGTCAACCGGTTCGTAGCATCCGCCTGAAGATTGATGAAGGGCTACAATCTGTTGTAAATTCAGTCGATTTTAAAGGAAATGCTGAGTTTGACTCAAAAAAGATCAAAAAACAGATGTTGACACGAACCCCGGGAATTATCGCAAATGGTGCCCTTGTTCAAGAGACCTTGGAAGAGGATAAACGTGCCATAACGTCTCTTTACCTCAATCAAGGTTTTATGAACACGATAGTGAAAGATCAGATAAAGCCGGATAAAAACATTGAAGGAAACAAACAAAATGTAGACATTACCATTGAAATAGAAGAGGGGATTCAGACACACGTAAAATCCTTAACCATCCAGGGATTGAATGTGTTATCTGACGCTCAGGCCCGTGAGGCCATTACTTTAAAAGAAGGATCTGTATTCCGAAACTATATGATTCGCAGCGATGAAAACATGATATCTTCCTTAATTTCTGAAAAGGGTTATCCCCATGTTAAAGTGACGGGAAGTGCGACCATCGGCAAGGACAAAACCGAAGCTGATATAACTTATGAAGTTGATGAAGGGCCTTTTGTGGAAATGGGTCAGATGGCTTATACAGGGAATTTCATCACTCAAAAACGGGTTATAAATAATGAATTTGAGCTTGATCCGGGAGAGCCGTTTTCTCTGAAGAAATTTTTGAGATCCCAACGAAATATCCGCGACGTCGAAGCATTTGATTCGGTGCAATTTAATAGTTTCGGGTTAAAAGAAAAGGCGGATATGGTAAATCTGCTTTTAGAATTGGAAGAGAAAAAGCCTTACTATATCCAGTCTGGCGGAGGATATGACACGGAAAGGGGGTTTTACGCAAACGCCTCTGCCGGTGACCAAAATCTTTTTGGATTAAACAAGAACATTTGGGCAGGTGGTGAAATCAGCCAGATAGGATACCGGGGAGACCTGGGCATCTCAGAACCCAGGTTTCTGGGAACTCGAATTAAGTCGGCAGTAAACATGTTTACTGAAACCAGGGAAGAATTTAATACAAATTTCGGCACCAGAGAAAGAGGTGTTTCACTATCATTTAACCGAAGGTTTCTCGAGAAATTTAACGCAGACCTTTCGTTTGTTTATTCTTATAGGAAGGATTATCCGCGAGAATCTATATCCGTTTTTGTTAATGAAGAAAATAGATTTGAGCCCAGAGAAATTTTGACGATAAGTCCATCGATAGTTTATAATGCAATAGACTCATATATCAGGCCAAGAAAAGGGCTTTTTTCCTCTTTGCTCATGGATATTTCTAAAGGGATCAATAACTCTCTGGATGACTTTTTTAGATATCGTTTCGAGGTTCGAAAATATTATTCCCCCATAGAAAATCTAAGTTTTGCCCTGCGGGGACGGGTGGGGGATATTACCCCCTTTGATGAGTCCAGCACCATACCCGAAGACCAGCTTTTTTTTCTGGGCGGCACATCCACTGTCCGCGGATTTGACGAAAATCTGCTTCGATTTGACGAATTCGGTAAGGGTATAGGAGGATTAACCACCATCCAGGGAAATATAGAGACAAGGATTGATTTGGGATCTGATTTTGAGTTTTCTTTATTTTATGACATAGGTAGCGTCAGAAATGCTCTTGTCGACCAAGGTTCGGATGGGTTTCGTTCTTCAGTCGGGGTCGGGTTGCACTATTTTACGCCCATCGGGCCTATCGGGGTCTATTACGGCCATAAGCTGGACAGAAAGTCCGGTGAAAGCGAGGGTCGGTTTCATTTCACAATAGGGTTTAGATTTTAAAAGGATTAGATGATGAAAACATATCCCATTCCAATGGTTCCCGGGCCGGTTAAATTGCCGCAAACTGTGTTGGATGTTTATCAGACCAATTTTGGATCGGCGGATTTGGAAGCTGAATTTTTGGAATTATACAACAAAACTGAATCTAATCTAAATATGATTCTTAGCACCAAAAACCAGGTCGTCATTCAATCCGGTGAAGGCATGCTGGCATTGTGGAGTGCCTTGAAAAGTTGTCTTCTCCCTGGAGATCGCGTGTTGGCTATTGCCACCGGTGTTTTTGGGGACGGAATCGGGGACATGGCGCTTTCCATGGGTGCCGACGTCAATAAAATACGTTTACCGTATAATGAAACCATTTCGGATATGTCTGAAATTGAGACGGCCATTGTTCAATTCAAACCGAAAATGATTACCGTGGTTCACTGCGAAACGCCATCCGGCACCTTAAATCCCATTGCCGAATTGGGAAAACTGAAACAACAGTATAAAATTCCCCTTCTGTATGTGGATGCCGTGGCCAGTGCCGGGGGTGCGCCTGTTTTAAGTGATGAGTGGAACATCGACCTGTGCCTGGGAGGATCCCAGAAGTGTTTGTCTTCTCTGCCGGACATGGCCTTTTTATCGGTGAGTGAATCTGCATGGGACATCATTCACACCGTTAATTATGAGGGGTATGATGCCTTGAAACCGTTTTATAAGGCACAAGCAGCACATTTTTTCCCTTATACGCCCAACTGGCAAGGCGTTGCGGGTCTCAACGCCGGGGCTGAATTGATTCTAAATGAAGGACTAACCAATAGCTTTGCCAGGCATGAAACGGTTGCAGAATTTTGCCGTAACGAAATAATAAAAATGGGGTTGTCGCTCTTTCCGGCTTCGGATGCCGTACCGTCTCCGACGGTTACGGCCGTCAACGTTCCGGAAGGAATTGATTGGTCGAAATTTAACCTACAGCTTCGACAGCACGGACTTGTGGTGGGCGGGAGTTATGGGCCCATGGCCGGAAAGGTATTTAGACTGGGGCATATGGGCACTCAGGCAGATATGGAACTTGTCAAACAGGCACTGAATGTTATTGAACGTGTTATGGAAAAAATTTGACGGTTGATTTTATTGATTTTTGTAAACCAAATTACTGCATCCATCGTCTGAGGATATTGAAAATTAGGTCTGAGAAGCAATGACCATAACAGTAGCGGGAAATTACTATAACCTATCTCAAAAACAAGCTTTAAACGTTATGATTCAGATAACAATTTGATTTTATTATTTAAAATGTCCGAAACGATTTCTGTAAATGTCATAAAATGGGGCATGATTCAATGATAACCGCTTGCTTTTGAATACGGTTCGTTATAAACTTTGGCATGTATAAATTTGGATATTTAAAAAAAAAAAACTTTTTATTAGGAGGTGTAATATGTTTGGAGACCGTCGCTTTGCAAAATATGTTTGTTATTTTGTTACGATGACCATGTTGCTGATGAGTCTGCCGGTGCAGACGCTTCAGGCGGCCATGGTCAAAACGGAAACGGTGCTGACACTGTCGACGGCGAAGAACGTACGTGAAAACCTCAACCAATTTTTAAAAAGAGAAGATGTCAAGGCTATAATGATGGCCCAGGGGATCAGCTCTACAGAGGCAACAGCCCGTGTCGACAGTCTCTCCGATGCAGAAATCATGCAGATTGCCGACAAAATGGATCAGCTCCCTGCCGGAGGCAGCGCATTAGGGGTTATTATAGGGGGCGCGATTGTTATATTCATCGTCCTTCTGATCACGGATATTTTAGGATATACCGACGTTTTTACGTTTGTGAAACATCCCTCCAGCAGATAGTATGGCGAATTGCCAAAAATATTTGCAATTTTACTGCATTGCACTGCTTTCTTGCGCCGGTATTCTGCTTTCAAGCTGTACCGGCCTAAATAAATCTGTCATGTTGGAAAATGCAGGCAATGTGCCCTCTCGAGTTGAGATTGAAACGATTCCATTTTATTCCCAAAAAGCTTATCAATGCGGTCCTGCAGCCCTTGCAATGGTGCTCAACTGGAGCGGCTTGCCGATTTCTCCCGAAGATCTGACCGCCGAGGTTTTTACGCCTGAATGCAAAGGGAGTTTTCAGTCGGCAATGGTCAGCGCGGTCCGCCGGAATGGGAGAGTTGCATATGTGTTTACGGGATGGAGTGATCTATTCGTAGAATTGGCTGCCGGACATCCGGTGATCATTTTACAAAATCTCGGGCTGTCCTGGTATCCTGTCTGGCATTATGCGGTGGTGGTCGGCTACGATTTGCCTGAAAAATATGTTATTCTTCGCTCGGGAAATATTCGCCGAAAACACATGTCTATTAGTGTTTTTGAAAAAACCTGGGCCCGAGGCAAATATTGGGGGCTTTTAATTCTGCAGCCAAATCAAGTGCCTGCCACGGTAAAAGAAGATCTATTCCTAAAAGCGTTGTTGGGGCTCGAAGAAGCCCGTCAGTTTCAAGCTGCCATCGAAGGATACCATACAGCGTTGACGCAATGGCCGAAAAACCTGACTGCGCTCATCGGCATTGGCAATTGCTATTATGCCCTAAAAGAACTTGAAAATGCTGAAAAGGCCTTCAGAAAGGCCATCCGTTACCACCCGACATCGGGCCCGGCGTTTAACAATCTTGCACAGATTTTCTTTGAACAGGGGCGAAAACCAGAAGCTTTGGCGGCTGCGAAAAAGGCGGTTTCTTTGGGTGGTCCCATGAGTTCCGTATATCAAAAAACTCTTGACGATATCAAGGGACTCAATGGAAAATAATTTAAATTTCGAATCCTTTAATTCTGCTCTTCCCTCTCTCCGAGCTTTAGGACTCCGTCTCGTAGAGACTACGCCTCGGAGAGCTCTAAGAGTTGGAGGCCGAATTTTTATTTGAAAATACTCGGGTAGGTCTCATTATATTAATGAGAAACTATTGATTTTAAAGTATTGATTCGATATAAAAAAGCCTCCACCGAAATGGAAGAAGCCTGTTTAATGGGATTCAGTGGAGGCTTTGAGTAAGGAAAACTGGCGACAGCACTCCTTCAACTCTAAAAAAATAAATATCAATAAACCCCATGTCGGTCAATCGAAAACGATCAATTGAAGGATGGGT
>JASFGF010000117.1:0-7676 GCA_050123915.1 Desulfobacterales bacterium
TATTTCCGTCCGGTTGCCTTTTTCGAAATCCATCTGCATTGAAGTTTTGACATCAGGAGGGAAGGTACTGACTTTTGAGATGATTTCTTTTCTGATATTTTTCGGAAGTTCAATCCGCTTTGATTCGGAGACGCGAAGTACTTCTGTTAGAAGATCATCCAACAACTCTTTTCCTTTTTCACTATCGATAATGCCACGCATTGTTTTACCCAGAAAAGTGGTTGCAGTGGCAAACGCAGAGATGAGCACGTACTTTTCCCATACAATATTTTCAATATCTGTTCGGTATTGGGCATCTATATGTGCTATTCTTAAAATATTTGCTATATGGTTTGCTTCTGTTTTATCATTGGATTCATTTCCAAAGAACAGTTTGTTTAGCGACCCTGCCTGTTGAACCACCCCGGGACGAGCGATATAAGCGCCGATGTATACACATCCGTTATATATGTTTCCTTTATTCAGAAAAGCACTCAGCCGGTCAGCATTGTCCACACCGTTGAGCAAAGAGATAACGATGGTATTCTCATCGATGGACGGCGAAAGCAGTTTGGCGCTTTCCTCAAGATCATAGGTTTTCACACAGAAGATAACACAATCAAATATTCCACATCCGGATGGTGTATCAATGGCCAAATCGGGTCTTACAGTAAATGTTTCTTTTTCTGTGATGAGTTTCAATCCGTTTTTCTTTATTTGTTCGAGATGGTCTCCCCTGGCGATGAATACGATTTCGACATTTTCATCGTCTGAATATTGTTTTGCCAACAATCCGCCATAGTATCCACCCACACCGCCGATCCCTACGATTGCTATTTTCATCTATTTTTCTCCCAATATGTAGTTGGTTTCCATCCATAAATGGCCCTTTTTGTCCTGCTCGGCGTTCTCCGCGGGTTTTCGGTGAGGCTTACAGACGTATGCCTTCCTGTTGTCCCGCTATACGGGGGCCGCAAACCCTTGTGCGGCATTGATCAGAACAAAAATTGCTCATTTCTGAATTGGACACCCATTGTGTTCATTTTGAATTCATGGATGGATACTAATTAACGGCTGCGTTCTTCTTCAAAGATCTTCAGGTCTATTTTGAGCAAGGTTTTCTGTAACAGATCCTTCATATCCCTAAAGCGTCCGGTTTACCTCAGAAGGATCGTTTCAAGGTATTCTTTAACTTGGCCGCTTGCTGAAAGGAACATTTTTGAGCCGGTCATAAATGTGAAGATATCATCTGCATTCCCGCAGGTCCTGGCAAATTCAGGACCGATGACGGTGGAAGGCTCCGGCACCTCTGGTTTTTTGGCCATGGCATCCACATACATGTCGAGTCGTTCTTTTAAGATCTGAAAATAATCGATATCTTGGCCGATCATAAGCTCGGTTGTTGTTGAAAGATGCTGTGAAAATTCATAAATCGCCATCCAGAAAAGTTCTAAAAGCGGATTCTTGTATGGATTTTTTTCCAGATAATACGATATACTCCATCCGACACTGATGATCTTTAATATCTGAAGTTCGTATTCAACCGTGCTGCGTTTGATGTTTGCCTCTTTTGGGAGCCGTTCCATCAGCCATTTGATATCTTCCCGGTCAATGGCAAAATTGAATAGATCATCTCGAACCTTTTCAATTTCTGATTTTTTTTCTTTGGAATGTTCCATGAATTACCTGACCTGGTTTCGGGGTTAACAAGGGATGCCCTCTACTCGATGGAAATGATGGTTTTTCTGTTTTTTTTGTGTTCCTCGATTTCGGCAAGGGTCCCCAATGGTTCTTCGGTTTTTGAGATTTCGATGATTTCATCAAGATCGATACCCAAATCGTCGAGGACCTTTACGGCTTTTCGCGGCACCAATTTTGATGCCACTTTAATGACCGCAAGGGGAACCGTCATGGTAGTGTCCGGTGCGGTATCATTGTTTTTAAATATCCTAATTTTCAGCTTTAGCATGAACGCTTTCCTTGTTCGTAATAGTTTAATCCATTAAAATAAATCGGTTTTATAGGAGCTTCAGGTATAATCAAATTTTTACTGGAAGCTGTCTGAGTGGATTAGGGATCGTTTTGAAAGAACCCAAAGACAATTTAGGTTTATTGATGAAACCCCCTGTTAAAGCATAGATCTTTCTGAATAGCCTGGGCAGGTTCTTTCATTACGAGCCTTTATTCACGAGTTCTTTCAGAAAAAATTTTATGATACCCTGAAGCGGCACAGGTTTCAAAAAGCTAAAATAAAACCCTGCCCTCTCTTGAAGGAAAAGGCAGGGATATTAAGTTTTACCATTTGGGGAAAGGATAAATCATGTCTGCGGACGAAACATCAAAGGGATAGACGATCTCCAGACCGACGTTGCCGTCCTTTTGTTTCTGATACTGTCCGATCAACCCGGAACCCAGTACATTTTGTCCCAATTCTTCTCCTGATGTGGAAAATTTGATTCCAGCCCAGGGAACCACCAGTTCATTGCCCGCGATATGGATGGCGTTGGCGGCAGCCTGAATATCGGCCGGCTTCGTAGATCCGGCTTTTTCCAGAACATACACCCAGGTCTGCAAGCCGGTGAACGCCCTGGCCGAAGCGCCGCCCAGATCATTACCGGTTTTGGCTTTATAAAGCGTATTAACCTGTCCGGCCAGCTTCTTGATTTCCACGACTTTTGGGAGGAATACGGTCCTCGTGAGAATCCCCACGATACCGTCTCCCAGCGTATCTCTAAACTCAGGCTTTTCAAATCCGGCGTCCTGGCCCCAGATGACTTTGGGCTGGGCTTTTTGTGCCCTCATGGTCTTGACCATGAGAATGGCGTCCGAAGTATAGGAGGCAAACAGCATGACATCCGGACGTGCGGCCTTCAAGGATCTGACTTCACTTGAGAGATCGGCGGACTTGGCCGCATAAAGAAGTGATTTTTTCATTTTAAACCCATATTCCTTTGCAAAATCCTTTATCAATCCGGACACATGGGATCCCCACTCTGTTTTTTCACAGGCAGAGGCCAAATTCATCAACTCGTTTTTAGATACTTTAGACACCCCGCGAACGTTGCCTTCACTCAATCCTTTGAGCAGTTCAAACAAGTCTTTTGTGAACCATTTATCGTGGGGCGTGGTTCTCCAGAACCATTTGAATCCGCGTTGGGTCAGCGCCGGCGATGTGGATGAGCCATTGATCATTGGAATGTTGTACTGCTCGCAGACGGCACTGACGGTCTTGGTCACGGAGCTGTGATAGCATCCCAGTATGCCGTCCACCTTGTCGTCTAAAATCAACTTCTTGGCCAGATCTGCGCCCACGGTAGGATTCCCCTCGTGATCCTTAAAAATAAGCTTGATTTTGGCTCCCCCAAGACTTTTGATTCCATCGTTTTTGGCCATGGTCATGGGAAGATCCGCCATAACCGTATTGGCGATTTCTGCTGCCAGTTCCGCGCCGGCACGAAGTTCGCGTCCGGCCGCCGCCGCACCACCTGTCAGCGGATAGATCACGCCGATTTTAACCTCTTTCATTGCCCAGGCTCCTGATGGGACCAAAAACCCAATGACAGCCAGAAAACACACAACCGTCATTATCTTTCGTGTGGATAATTTCATTTCAGTACCTCCTTTTCCGGGGCAAAGGCCCGCTTTATAAAGGTCATAGGTTTACGATCCATTCATTTTAAGCCGAATGTTCATAACTATATTTTATGTCCTAATTGAAGTCAACAAGCAGGAAAATGGAAACTGTTTTCCATAATCTAAAAAGGTAAGTATACCTCTATGGTATGTAGAATTAAAAAGTGAGAATCTTGAATTAATGCTTAGAAGCCATCTCAATATAAAGATTTTGGTTCAAAATCCCCCGCTAAATCCCAGCGGGATAAAAAGGCGGAGCCGAGGTTTAACCCGCAGACATACTCAAGTATGTCGAGGGCTTAAGATGGGGCTTCAACGCCAGGACTCGTCCGCCTCACCGCCAGCGGCATCTCCGACTGGCGGATTGGGCCAAAATATTATTTTGAGATAGCTTCTACAATAGCGTCAGATCTTCATCTTTGAGATCCGATACAAACATATGCCCTGGGGAATGGGTAATCACAAGAGGAAGGGAGGTAGAAGTCGCTGCCAGTGTCGACGTAACGCCACACGCCCAGAATACAGGAATCTCTTCGGGCTTGATCTCAACCGGATCACCGAAATCCGGCTGACTCAGATCTTTGATTCCGATTTCATGAGAAGCGCCCAGATGAACAGGCGCACCATGTGTGAGATGAAAGCGGGTGGTCACCTGAGTGGCCCGTATCGCTTGTTCCGGCGTCATCGGTCTCATGGTGACCACCAAAGAAGATCTGAATCGGCCGGCAGGCCGGCACTCCCGTGAAGTGATGTACATGGAAACATTTTTTCCTTCTTCGATGTTCCTCACCGGGATCCCGGCTGCCAGGAGGGCGTTCTCAAAAGAAAAACTACACCCTAAAAGAAAACTGACCATGTCCCGGTCAAAAAGATTCGTAACATCCGTCACTTCATTTTCCAGATTTCCATGTCTAAAAATACGGTATTTCGGTACATCGGTGCGCAAATCTGCACCCAATGCAATGGCCGGTTCCGTCTGACCGGGTTCCAGAACGTCTAGAATCGGACACGGTTTTGGGTTTCTGACACAAAATAGCAAAAATTCAAATGCCGCCTCTTTTGGCAACATCACCAGGTTGGCCTGGATATATCCGGTAGCGGCACCGCTGGTAGGCACTGTCCAATTCCCGGATCTAATCTGTTCCCTAAGTTGGGTTGGTGTAAGATTTTTATCCATAGTGGACCTTTTGTTGAACCAACTGTTTTATTTTACAAAAAGGAGTTATAGTGGAAAAACGATTGATGATTAATTTGCCTCCAACCTCTAACCTCCAACCCTCTTACCTTCTCAACTTCTGATCTTCTCAACCCTGCTCCCCAATCTCTTACTTATGCCCTATGCCTATTTCCTGCTTTTTTTCTATTCACTATTCACTTTTTACTGTTCACTATACACTATTCACTGTTCACTATTTACTCGTTGTTCATCCGCCGAAGGAATCCTCGGCGATCTCTACGGCGGCGCCATTGGTAGTCAGAATGGCTTTCATTTTGCCAATTGTAATCGGAAGGATCGAATAGATAAAAAATTCGGCACTTTTGATCTGTCCCTCGTAAAAAGCGGTGTCTTTCTTCTTCGGTTTATTTGCCAGTTTTTGGGCTGCCACTGCTGCTCGCCACAAAAGCAACCAGGCCATGACCACATCGCCGCAGACTTCCATAAACGGATGGGCAAAGGCAAAGGCATTCAATACCTTGGGTGACATGGCCGTTGTTCCCATGTGAAGGGCCACCTCTCCCAATTTATCGACAATCTCTTCCAGTTTTGCAGCCAGGCCTTCCAGTCCCTTGGCATCCTTTGCCATGGCGATGGACTTTTGGATCTCTCCTAAAAGATCCATCACCGGTTTGCCTTTGTTGAGTCCCAGTTTTCTTCCCAAAAGATCCATGGCCTGAATTCCGTTTGTTCCTTCATAAATCATGGTAATCCGGCAATCCCGAAGCAGTTGTTCCATGGGATAATCTCTGATGTACCCATAACCGCCGTACACCTGAACACCGTGACTGCAGACCTCAAAAGCCCGGTCGGTGGCATACCCTTTGGCAATGGGGGTGAGGACGTCAATGATACCCTGATATTTTAATTTTTCTTCGGCATCTTCACTAATCTTAATTCTGTCTTCACACATCCCCACATAATATAGAAGACTTCGTATCCCCTCGACATACACTTTCATCATCATCAACTGACGCCGGACATCAGGATGCTGGATAATGGGAACCGAAGATGCATCCTTATCCATCATCTGTAAAAGATTTTTTCCCTGTATCCGCTGTCTGGCATAATCCACGGCGTACATGTAAGCGGAAGACGCACAGGCCAACCCCTGAAGCCCCACAAGCAGACGCGCTTCATTCATCATCAAAAACATGGCACGCATGCCTTTGTTCTCTTCGCCCAACAACATCCCCCTGCACTTGCCTTTACCGCCAAGCATCAGCGAGCAAGTCGAGTTACCGTGAATTCCCATCTTCTCTTCGATACCCGTACAAACCACGTCATTGAACTCACCAAGACTCCCGTCGTCATTGACCCATATCTTTGGAACAAGAAACAGTGAAATGCCCTTGGTTCCTTCAGGTGCGCCTTCAATTCGGGCTAAAACCGGGTGGATGATATTTTCGGACAGATCGTGTTCTCCTCCTGAGATAAAGATTTTGTTCCCAATAATGGAATAGGTCCCATCGTCATTCTTCACGGCAGAGGTCGTCAGAGCGCCCACATCCGATCCCGCTTCAGGTTCCGTAAGCAGCATCGTTCCGGTCCACTCTCCAGAGTACATCTTGTTAAGAAAGCGCCGTTTCTGTTGTTCCGTGCCAAAAGATTCAATCAATTTTCCGGCACCGTGCGTGAGACCCTGATATATCATAAACGCATAATTCGCACCCACAAGGTAATCACTGGCCGCCAGAGCGACCGTTGTGGGCATTCCCTGTCCACCCCATTCAGGATCTTCGGTCATGGCAACCCATTCACCCTCTTTTAAAAGTTCGTAAGGCCGGTGGAACGATTCCGGAACGGTCACCTTGCCGTTGTCAAATCGGCATCCTTCCTGATCACCCAGTTCCCGGGTGGGTAGAATTTCTTTGATCGCCAGATTGCGTGCTTCGGACACAATCATATCCACCGTCTTTTTATTAAAATCAGCAAACAGTTCGGTCTTGCTGAGATCTTCTACCTGAATCTGTTCGTGAAGGACAAAATCGACATCTTTTCTATCTGCGATGTATTGTGCCATTTTTTAATTTCTCCCTCTAACTGATGACCCCACACAATTTAATGTAAGGAGGACACGCATTCAAAGATCACGGGCATCGTTATGCCCGATTCCCCTCATAAAAAGCTCCACAAGAGGGTCTGCCATAGTCGCAAGATCGTAATTTGAACCTGCGTGGAGCCAGGTGTTGATCACTTCATCCACGGCACCCAGTATAAAACGTTTCACAAGTCCAAGATACAAATCTCTTCGGATGACCCCTTCTTCCTGGCCCTGCTCTACAATTTCCGAGACAATATCAAGATACATCTTCGACATCTCTTTTATTTGCTCTTCAACCAGGCGGCTGTTCTGGTGTGTTTCAGCCCGATAGACCATCGCCATGTTCCTGTCGTTCTGAAATTCTTCGAGATGTCGACGAATCAAGCTGCGAAGTTTGTCAACAGCCGTATCCGCTCCGTCAACTTCCTCTCTGAAGCGGGCGAAAACCTGTCTGGCTTTATAACTGAAAAATTGAACCAGGATATCTTCTTTATTTTTGAAATAAAGATAGATGGTACCATCGGCGACCCCCGCTTCCTTGGCAATCTGCGAAATTGTTGACTGGAAGAAGCCCTGCTCGGCAAATACCTTGACGGCTGCTTCTAGGATTCGATGATATTTGTCGTTTATCTTTTCTTTGGTATTTATGACAAACCTCCCTGACCCGGATATTTCATGAAAAATAGAATCATGAATGAATACTCATTCATTATCAACAGGCCTGAAAAATGTCAAGAAAATTTATCAAATGCTATGTCTGATAAATGAATAGATATCAGATAATAGATGGAAGCTATTAATATA
>JASFGF010000118.1:0-7654 GCA_050123915.1 Desulfobacterales bacterium
CCTTCGGATCGGTGGCGCCAGAAGCGACCAGGGATAAGGGAAACCACTGGTGAACACTACTAAACACAAATATTTTTCTAATTCCTATTTTCTATTTTCTAAAATGAACTTTCAACAAAACAAAGCTCCTTTAGGAAGAATCAAAGCCTGTTTTATATGACATTTTTACTGTTGTTTCGTGCGTATCTTCGCCCATGTATCCCGCAGAGTTACCGTGCGGTTGAATACAAGTTCTTTGTCAGAAGAATCTACGGAATCGATGCAAAAATACCCAAGTCTTTCAAACTGGTATCTGCTGCCCGATGGTGCACCTGCCAGGCTGGGTTCCACAAGAAAAGAACATATCTTAAGAGAATCTGGATTCAAATATGTTTTAAAATCAACATCTTTTTCTTCGTCCGGATCTTCCTTTACAAAAAGATGATCATACAAACGCGCCTGGGCGTTGATGGCGTGAGACGCCGAAACCCAGTGCAGCGTTGCTTTGACCTTGCGCCCATCCGGGGATGAACCGCCACGTGTGGCCGGGTCATAGGTGCAGTGAAGTTCGATGATTTGGCCGGTGTCTTCATCTTTAACAATGTCTACACAGGTGATAAAATACGCGTAACGCAATCGCACTTCACGGCCGGGAGCCAAGCGGAAGAACTTTTTTGGCGGTTCTTCCAGAAAATCATCCTGTTCGATGTAGATGACACGTGAAAAAGGGATTTTCCGTGTGCCCATGGTCAGGTCTTCGGGATTGTTCAGTGCGTCGAGTTCTTCAACCTGATCGTCGGGATAATTATCGATGACAACCTTCAGGGGACGCAGAACTCCCATGACCCGTGGTGCTATTTTGTTCAGGTCTTCTCTGATACTGAACTCAAGCAAAGCAATGTCCACCGTGCTGTCTCGCCGGGCGACACCGATGCGTTCACAAAAATTGCGGATTGATTCCGGTGTATAGCCCCGTCGACGGAGTCCGCTGATGGTCGGCATTCGAGGATCGTCCCACCCGGACATATGTTCCCCTTGAACCAGTTCCACAAGCTTACGTTTGCTCAATACAGTATAGCTAAGATTAAGGCGTGCGAACTCGATTTGCTGGGGATGACAATTTACATCCAGTTCGTCGAGTATCCAGTCATACAATTGACGATTATTTTCAAATTCCAGAGTGCAAAGAGAATGGGTTATCCCTTCTATAGAGTCTGAAAGACAATGTGCAAAATCGTACATGGGATAAATACACCACGTATCTCCGGTTCTGTGATGCGGGACCTTTCGAATCCGGTAGAGGGTCGGATCTCGCATTACCACGTTTGGGGAGGCCATGTCTATTTTTGCACGAAGTACATGGGCACCGTCTTCGAATTCTCCGGCCCGCATCCTTTGGAACAGGTCCAGATTTTCTTCAACTGGCCGTGTGCGATAAGGACTGTCTTTTCCGGGCATGGTCAGCGTGCCACGGTTTTTTCTGATTTCATCCGCGCTCAGGCTGCAGACATAGGCCTTGCCGGCTTTGACCAACTGCACCGCATATGCATACAGTTGTTCAAAATAGTCGGACGCATAGAAAAGCCGATCGTCCCAATTGAATCCAAGCCACTGAACGTCTTCTTTGATGGATTCCACATATTCGGCTTCTTCTTTGCTGGGATTGGTATCATCGAATCGTAAATTACAGATACCCCCTTCGTTTTCTTCGGCAATACCGAAATTGAGACAGATGGATTTGGCGTGTCCGATGTGAAGATAACCGTTTGGCTCCGGTGGAAAACGAGTGACAATACGGCCGTCATTTTTATTGTTTTTTAGATCTTTGGTGATGATGGTTCTAATAAAATTAGAAACAGGGGGGGAGGTAGGTTTGGTCATATCAATAGTTCCATTCTTTTTATTTTTAATTAATAAATAATATATCCTACAAGAAGCGAATCTATAAATTTTATAAGAAAAAATTAAAAACGAATCACGAAAACGCGAAAGGAAGAAAGCACGAAATTAAATAATCCTTTTCGTGTTTTCAAATTTTCGTGCTTTCGTGATAAAGATCTTTTGTTATCGATCTGTTCTTAGCAGGACCTGGTCGGGTTAAGGGTTATCGAAAAGTGCCGGGGCGTTGCGCAGGCGGTCCACCACACGACGTTGACCGATGGTGATCAAAATATCAAAAAGCCCTGGGCCGGCCAGCTGTCCGGTGACAACGGTGCGAATCCCGTTGATCAACACGCCGGGTTTGATGTCGAGGGTTTCCGCCATATCACGAATAACATTTTCGGCTTCTGGAGCTGCAAACTCCTTTAAATCCTCCAGACGATCCGCCATCATCGGAAGCCATGTTTTAAGCTGTGGATGCTTGACAATATTTTTTTTCAACGCTCTCTCTTCTATGGAGAAATCATCTGAAAAGTAGGCCCTGCCCCGTGTGGCAAAATCAGTGGTTGTATGAAACCGGCTTCGAATCAGCTCAACGGTATCCAGAAACCACTGGTGCTTGGTACTTTCATATGCCGGGTTCCAGATCCCCTCTTTTTCCAGTTCAGTCCGAACATAAGGTTCGATTTGTTCAACCGGCATGGTCCTCAGATAATGGGCGTTGATGCTGATGGCTTTTGGATCGGTAAAATATTTTGGATCATCTTTGCTGACATTGAAGATGGAATTGGCGCGATTGATTCCCTGTAAAGAAAATGCTTCGATCAGTTCATTTTTTGAAAAAATTTCTCTCGATTCATGGGTTGCCCAACCTAAAAGGACCAAAAAATTTACCAATGCCCATGGTAAGAATCCATGTTCTTTGTAAAAATGGACGGCCACCAGTTCACCATGTTTTCGCTTCGAGATCTTGGCTTTTTTAGGATCGAGGGTGAGCGACATATGAGCAAACTGAGGTACAGGGGCTCCCAACGCCTGGTAGATCAAAATCTGCCGGTGCGTATTGGACAGCCCGTCCTGTCCGCGAATAATATGGGTCACCCGGTCACGGATATCATCAACGGTATTTGACAAAAGATAAAGGGGCTGGCCGTTGGAACGGACAATGACAAAGTCCTCAATATCTTCATATTGATATTCAATGGTTCCATAGACGATATCCTCAAATCGGACGGAGCCTTCGCCTTTGGGTACTTTCATGCGAATGGTGTATGGAATTCCGGCGGTTTCCTTTTCGGCAACTTCATCCAATGTCAATTGACGACATGTACCGTCGTATTTCATATCTTTTTTCTGTTTCAGTGCATCCTGTCGTTTGTATTCGAGTTCTTCTACGGTGCAAAAACATTTGTAGGCATGTCCGGATTCCAAAAGTTTACGGGATGCAGCCAGATGTTCGTGAATAAACTGTGACTGAAAATAAGGCCCTTCATCCCAGGTAATTCCCAGCCATTTCAAACCGTCGACAATTCCCTTGATAGACTCTTCGGTGGATCTTTGGGCATCCGTGTCTTCGATTCTAAGAATCAGTTTACCGCCGGTCTTTTGGGCAAAGAGCCAATTGAAAATAGCTGTGCGTGCGCCGCCGATATGAAGGTATCCGGTGGGACTGGGCGCAAAGCGTACGATGACGTCTTGTTTCATTTTAATTAACCTTTCTTAACACATAATCTGTCACCCTAAATGAGTGAAGTTCAAGGATACCCAAAAAAAATCCAATTTTATTTACGATGAATTGAGGTATCTTTTTAACGGCTTAGTGGAATCACAAAAACGATTTTTTTACAAGCCGTCAATTTTATTTCTTTACAATATCGGCTTCGAGCTTTTCAGCTATATCGAAAACGGTATTTAGTGCATCGTTTATTTTAAACAGTTGGACTTTAAATGTCTTGAGGGATGCAGGTGTCGCCATTATCGCGGATTCACTGGAAAGGAGTTTCTGTAGATTTTTTGCTTTATCAGACAATCCGTCGAGCTTTTGGGCAAAGGCACCGATTTCTTCAGCCCATTTTTTTCGTTTATTATCGGGAAAGGCAATTTGGCCATGCCCAAACCCCTCTTCTAAAGCCCCAATGGCGTAATCGGCAGGATTTGCAATTATCTCATACATTTTAAGCTCCTTTAGGTGGAATAAGCCGGATGAATTTGTTATATTAAAACTTTTACACTGTAAAACTGAGAACGTCTACAAAATTTTTTTTGCTTTTAAAAATTATTGCAGTATTTTAGTGTATTGAAAAAAATTATTGCAGACATATATTTTTAAAAACAAAATTGAAGTTAATAATTACAAAAGAAAGTAGGACAAAATGAGCAACGAAATGGAATGCATGTGTCTTGAATGTGGTATGTCGATCCATATGCCTGAAGATCTCATTGCCATGGATCCTTCTGATTCCGACTCGAAACTTTTAGACATTCTATTGGTTTGTGAAAACTGTGGGGGACAGCTTAAGCTGGTGGGCAAAGCTGGGGATGAACCGTTTTATCGCCTCGAGTAATTGGATATTGCCGGGTATTTCCGTATTTCTTATGGAAAACTCGTTTTAGAAAAAATAGGTCCGGTATAAATGGAAAATTTCCGCCTCTTCATCTTCATGGAGACGTCTGATCGGAGCGACTTCCATTTTGCAGGGGTAGTTCGGAGATGTTCCGTATAATCGGCAAATCAATGGTCGGACAGGGTAAATGGTGCAGCCTGATTCATTTAAGTACGGGCAGGTGTTTCCATTGGCTTTCCCGGGTTTCATGTTGTTTTTCTTAAGAAATACCTTTAGCCGTTCGTCTTCGATCCTGGTTCTTGAGGGCACGCCAAAGTTCCGACAGCATTCATGGCACCCTTTGGTGCACATAAAGTCCGGGATGAGATTATAAATATCATCGATATCCATCAACTAACTCTCAGCACATGTATTCTTAAATACGATAACGTATAAATTAGAGCACTTTGTTATATGGCGCGGGATGCCCAAAAATGTCAACTGAAAAAATGATGATATCCGTCAATCAGCCTTATTTTTTCCCTTTTGTCGGTTTCTTTTACAAAGCATATCTTTCTGATAATTTTGTAATCTTGGATGACGTTCAGTTTCCAAGGGGAACCACATGGATAACCAGAAACAGGTTTAAAAACGCCCAGGGGAGCCTGTGGATGACCGTACCTGTGATAAAGAAAGGTTTGGGACTTCAAAAAATCAATGCCGTCAGGATATACCATGACGGCCGATGGTCTAAAAAACATTTGCAAAGCTTGAAAAATGCGTATATCAGAGCGCCATATTTCAGGGAGCATCTAAATTTTTTAGAGGACCTTTTTTCAACGAAATTTGAAAAACTCATTCATTTAAACCTGAAGATTATCCGTTATCTGATGCAACAACTTCGCGTTGACACCAATGTCATCTTATCGTCTGAACTCGGAATTCATTCTAAAGGGGATAAACTCCTTTTAGAAATCTGCAAAAAATTGAGAGCTTCGCAATTCCTGATGCAAAAGGCCGCGAGAAAATATATTAATTCTAAGGGATTATCATCAGCTGGGATCAATCTCAGCGATTTTAGACCCCCATCACCGGTTTACCCGCAACTCTGGGGAGATTTTATCCCCAATCTTTCCGCACTCGATCTTATTTTAAATTGCGGGCCTAAAGCACATGATATTATGATCAATGGTTTATCCGGATCAAGTGAATACAGATGAAGTTAAACAAGACAACCCCATTTCAGAAAGTGGCTCTCGTTTCGGCACCCTGGCCGCTTTACAACAGACCCTCAATTCAAATCGGAACATTAAAAACACATCTAGTAAAAACATTTCCGGAACTGAAAGTTGATGCACACCACTTCTATTTAAAAGTGGCCGAAGCCCTCGGATACAAGCGCTATCAAGCCATATCCGAGCGAACATGGCTGGCTGAAACCGTTTACGCTGCGCTTCTATATCCTGAAAATTTAGAGGGTGTTAAAAAAGTTTATTATAAAAAGGCCAAGGGCAAAACGTTGCTGAGAGACATCCGTTTTGATTCCCTGACGAGACAGGTTCAGGAGGTCTCAGCAAAATTTATACAAAGCATTGACTGGCAAGGATATGGTTTGGTCGGTTTTTCGATATGTCTATGTCAGTTGACAGCGTCTCTTTATTTTATAAAGAAGATTAAAGAACGTTTTCCAAACCTTTTGATCGTTGCAGGCGGGTCGATGTTCACGGGAGAAGCCATCCGGAATATATTTAGGGTATTTCCGGAAATTGATATTATCGTGAACGGTGAGGGTGAGATCCCTTTAAGCCAATTGATTTCTTGTCTTACAGATGTTGAGGGGAAAAAAAGAATACCTTCCATAAAAGGGGTCGTCATGCCGGAAGCCGTTGAAAAAGAGTCTCGGATTTCTTTCAATCAGATGAAAGATTTATCCAATCTTACTCTTCCGGATTACAGCGATTACTTTAATCTTTTGAGATCATTGGGTCCTGAAAAAAACTTTTTCCCCACACTCCCCATGGAAATATCCAGAGGGTGCTGGTGGCAAAAGAAAAATGAAGACGGGAAATCCAAAGGATGTGCTTTTTGTAATCTCAACCTACAGTGGGACGGATACCGGACTAAAAAACCTGAACAGGTGGTTTCAGAGATTGAAGATCTTACCGCAACATACAAAACACTTTCCATAGCATTTACGGATAATTTGCTGCCTTTGAAAATATCCAGGGATGTTTTCAGACAGATTATAAAATTGAAAAAGGACGTTCATCTGTTTGGAGAGATTCGGGCAGCGACGCCCATACAAGACCTTTCTCTCATGCGGGCCGCAGGAATGCAAGAGGTTCAGATCGGCATCGAGGCGTTAAGCACACGTCTTCTTAAGAAATTGAATAAAGGGACAACAGCCATCCAGAATATCGAAATCATGAAACACTGTGAAATGTTAGGGATTCAAAATTCTTCGAACCTTATTTTCCATTTTCCGGGCAGTGATGAAAAGGATGTGGCCGAGACATTACAAAATCTTGAATTCACCTTTTCGTTTCGACCGCTTCGAATGGTTCATTTTTGGCTCGGTCTCGGGAGTCCTGTGTGGCAGGATCCTAAAACTTTTGGCCTCAAGGCCGTGTTTAACCACGGAAATTACGCCGGTATTTTCCCTTCGCACGTTGTTGAATCGATGCAGTTTACCATACAGGCTTATAGAGGAGACCTTGGTTATCAGAAAAAACTTTGGCAACCGGTTAAAAAAAAGCTCAAAGCCTGGAAAAAGGCGTATGACAAACTTCATCGAGGGCCAAGGCATGAAAATATTTTAAGTTTCCGGGATGGCAGAAGCTTTTTGATCATACGCCAGAGAAGGCTTGATGGCGAGCCCTTGACACACCGTTTGGAAGGAACAAGCAGAGCCATCTATCTTTATTGTCAAAAGCACCGTGCATTAAAAAGAATCATTGACCGTTTTTCCTCTATACCGTCGGACAGGTTCGAACCGTTTTTAAAGATGATGGTGGACAAAAAGCTGATGTTCGAAGAGAATGATCGATATTTGAGTCTGGCGGTGCCTGAGAGACCGAACACCCTAAAAATTTAACGACGGTGTTGTTTCGTAGGATCTAAAATGCTATATTACTCCTTTTTTATAACCATTTGATACAAATTCAATTACATGGGAGGTCGAGATGTTTTTCTAAATAGCCGCTCCATAGATGATTTTTTTTTAAACCGCGTGAACTCGTGGCAAGGGCTCG
>JASFGF010000119.1:0-7638 GCA_050123915.1 Desulfobacterales bacterium
TGGGTTTATAAAAGGCATTCGGTACGATGATTTTTTTCCACAAGGGCTTTTAAGAATGTGGAAGAATTGAGTGCACCGAAAAATGTGCATTCATGCACATTTTTCGGTGCACTATCAGGTGAATTCCAAACCATTGTCCACCTGAAAATCACATATCACGCTAAAGTTATATTCCTCAGATTTACATCTTTAATAACCATTCGGCGTTTGAATGTATCAATAATTATAAATTAAAACAGATTAATACGATTGGTTGTACGTTTTGGCAAACTGGTGTGTCTTTAAATGCTTTCAAAAAAGAAAAGTCATTGGAACATAATTTGCAAAAATAGAGCCCAGTGGCATTATGGAAGTGAAACTGAAACAAAATACTAGACATCCAAATCAGGGGTTTACCCTTGTAGAGCTTTTGGTTGCCATGGTTGTGTCTTTTCTTGCCTTGGGAGCAATTTATTCGACATTTTTAAACCAGCATAAATCGTATGTGGTTTTGGAAGAGACTGTTGTCATGAATCAGAATCTCAGAATCGCCCTGTTTTATATGCAAAGAGACATTCGGATGGCCGGGTGTGACCCCACCGGTAATGCAAATGCAAGGATCATCACCGCAGACGCGACTAAGATCCGTTTTACTGAAGATGTCAGGGGAAATATTGACGGCACTGATCCGGACGGGGCTACGGACGATGCCAATGAAGACATTACCTATTGTTTAAAAACAAACAATCTTGTGAAAAATACCGGGGGCGGTAATCAATTGGTGGTCCAGAACATCGATGCCCTTGATTTTGTTTATCTGGACGGATCTTTACCCCCCAATGTGCTCAACCCGAACGGCAGCAGCGTTCCTAACGAAAGTCTGGATCAAATCAGATCGGTGGAGGTAACCATGGTGGCCCGGACAGAAAGAAATACGCTGGCTACCAAAAATAATAACGCTTATTTTAACCTGCGGGAATGGCAGATTTTAAAACCGCAGAATGACAATTTCAGCCGCAGATGTTTGACCGTTCGGGTTAAATGCAGAAATTTAGGATTATAGGCTGATATTCGAGGTTGGATAACATGAACCTATCTCAAAAACAATCTAAGTGCCCATGGCTGTGTTGCGAAACGATTCAAAATGCTCACATACTACGTGTATGCTCCGCTTTTTCACCGTTTCGCGCTTTGCCCTGAACCCCAATCTTATTATTGAGATAGGTTCATATATAATCGAGACGGAGACTCAGGTGGGAACATTGAAAACAGAAGACGGGTATTCGCTTATAGAAGTACTCATCGCCATTACCATTTTTGCTGTAGGTTTGCTTGCCATAGCAGGTATGCAGACTTCGGCCATCAGGATGAATTCCACGGCCGGCAAACTAACAAATCTAAGCACATGGGGCATGGACAAGATTGAAGAACTGTCAGCACTTCCGTACTCTCATCCCTTACTGGATTCAGATGGTAATCCTCATCAGGAAGTATTGGGAGATTATACCATTTTATGGACAGTAATCGACAACAATCCGCTGACAAACATCAAGAATATTACAGTAACGGTTGCCGGCCTCGGGAAAACAACGAGTATCGGTATTCTTAAACCAAATTAGGGCTACCCTCCAATTGGAACGATGGCTTTGTGTTGAAAATCATTTTGGCAAGGCATTTAAAAATGAAAAACATCCTTTAAAACCAATATTCCGTTATTCCATCTACAAACTATATCGGATGCCGTTATGAAACAAAATTTTCAGTTAGAAAATGAGAAAGGTTCTGTGATGATTCTCGCCGTGGTTTTTCTGGTGGTGCTGACAATTCTGGGTATTGCAGTACTCACTTCATCAAGCATTGACATTCAGATCGCCGGAAATGAGCTGAGACATAGATTGGCGTTTTACGCAGCAGAATCTGCAACAGCCTATGTGACATGGCGTCCTGATTTATACGGCCCTGACAATATCACAACAGGTGTTTCTCATTATTTTCCCAACAATACCGTTCCTTATGTAGGAATTACTTCCGGTCTTCCAGAAGCATTATCGATGAATGCCAGCCAATCTTTTAATGGAGAAGTTGAATACGACAATGCTTTACCACCTCCCAGAGGATCAGGATATTCGGCGGGTAAATACAAAGCCCATCAGTATCAGATGGTATGCAACGGATATAGTTCTAACGAGACCACCAAAAATGTCGTGGTTGGGTTTTATCGTATCGGCTATTAGATAAACTGGTTTGAAAAAATATAGACAGGACTTAGGGAATACTATGAAAAAAATAAGACGGTACGGCCTTATGGCACTAATGGTGATATTTTATAACATTTTTATACTGTATCCGGTCTTAGCCGATGATACCTGTGTTTTGTCAAAGACCGTCGATGACTTGCGCCTCAATGCAGCACCGGAGCAAGATGCGGTGAAAGTTTCAGGAGGCGATATCCTTTCAAGAACCGGTACGTTTATGGCGCCGGTGGTGCCTGCTGCAAAAACTATCAGCCAAGATAAAATTTATATGGCTTTTTTTAAGCCCGGTGAAGGGAACTTTTGGGAAGGAAACGTTACCAAATTCGGTATTTCGGCAGACAATCAGATGGTCGATGCCAACGGTGGCTCGGCTACATTAGCCAACGGCGTTATGAAAAGTGATGCCGTGCCGTACTGGGCGACAATCGACTGGGCCGATGTTACCAAGAGTAACTATATCCACAACTCAAACAGGAATATCTACACCTATCTGACAAGTTTAACCCAGTTTGAATCGACCAATGCAAATTTGACAGCAACCATCCTTGGAAATCCAATCAGAAGTGTCGCAGATATCATCGAATATGTTCGAGGGGCGGATGTCCTCGATGAGGACGGGGACGGCGATGTTACAGAAAACAGATCCATAATTACCGGAGATATTCTTCACAGCAAACCTTCTATTTTTAAGTACAGATATGCTGACGGTGCGTCCAAAACAATGGTCTATTTTGGAGCAAACGATGGAATGCTTCACGCGGTTTTAGATGTAACGGAGAGTTCAGGAATTTCTTCGACCGTGACATCCCATGGCACGGAAGAGTGGGCGTTTATCCCCCCTGATCAATTGCCCCGCTTAAAGGAGATGATAGAAGGTGTTGAACATCAGAGTTATGTAGATGCCACACCGAAAATTTATTGTAAGGACATGAACGGAGATGGTGTTGTAGACTCGGGAGATGGGGATAAAGTTGTTCTTGTTTGCGGTGAAAGAAAAGGGGGCACCAGTTACTTTGCATTGGATGTCACCGATCCCTCTTATCCGCGATATCTTTGGAGAATCAATCGGAATAATGATTCTGCTCTCGGTTGGTCAGCCCCCACAACGGTCATTGTGGAGTTGGGCGAGACCTGGTCAGAGCCCCAATTCGGTGTTGTTAAAACCACTAATGAAGATACAACCGGGACGCCTGTATTTTTCATCGGCGGAGGGTATAGTTCAGACAATTCTTCAGGAAAGGCGGTTATCGCTGTTGATGTGTTGACGGGTTCCGTTGTGAAGAAGTTCTTCACCGGTATGAATTACAGTTTTCCTAGCGCTGTCCTTGTCATCGATGAAAATGATAACGGTTTTGTAGATAAGGTTTATGTAGGCGACCTTGGCGGGCAGATGTGGCGGTTTGCGAGTTTTGTTGACAGCATCGGCAATCCTTTGGCTTTTCCCAATTGCAATGAGAATATACATTCATGGAAAGGACAGGTGTTCTTTAAAACAGATGATAACAACTCCAGAAAATTCTTCTATCCACCGAGCGTTACCCTTGAAAAAGGGTTTGACATGGTGTTTATGGGAACCGGAGATCGAGAAAACGCCTGTTGTAACAACAGTAACAATGCTTGCAGTTTTATCGGACCGGATATCATCGCTGCCGTAAAGGAAACTCATTCTTTAACCACCATCGTCGGCGAAACACATCTGGTTGATGCTACGGAACCTACCGCCACATCTTCCAATTTGTCTTTCGATAAAGGCTGGTATATCCGGCTGGTGGATAACAGCGGCAATGCTGTGGGTGAAAAGGTTCTTTCAGAAGGAACGGTTTTTTACAAAACATTTTATATTACCACATTCACGCCCAACAACGATCCCAGTGTGCCCGGAGGCGATGCCAAACTGTATGCGCTGTCATATTTGACGGGTGCGGCGGTCCTAGATTTTGACGATGACTCAAATTTGGATCGAAATTCACTCATTGGGGAAGGTATTCCTTCCGAACCGGTTACACTGATAACCAGGACCGGCACAAAATTATTGATTTCAATGGGAAGTACAGACCCGGCTATGGGCAACCCGAGTTTAAGCGCAGGTGTTAAAGATATTGATCCATTGAAGCCGTCAATTAATTGCTTTTATAGGTTCTGGAGGGAAATTTTTTAGTGTCTTTCCATGAATGGTCTTTTTCCATAAATGAATTGGGCACTTAAACGTGCTTTCTCCTAGAATGGATGGGTACTAGAAGCCATCTCAAAATAAAGATTTTGGTTCAAGATCCCCCGCTAAAATCTAGCGGGATAAAAAGGCGGAGCCGAATTTTAGCCCGCCCCGACTGCTGACGGGATCTTCGACACGCATACTCAAGTATGTCGAGGACTTAAAACGAGGCTTCAACGCCGAGGTTGGGCCTAAAGATTATTTTGAGATAGCTTCTAATTACAATCCATCTAAAACTTGCCCATATGATATAAATAAATTAAATTCACGATAAAGATTTGATCCCATTCACTATGTTAATGTTGACGGTATGGTATTTCACAATATGTGATTCCTTTTTCAGGATTAACGCCGTTTTTTGCCAAGAACATAGTTAAAGAATTCATGGAAATGTTTATATTCGGTGTCGGACCAAGGAAAATATGCTCTATAGCAATGGGTTTGTCTTTTTTCTGTAATAGCTCGAATTCAACATACGGCACCAGCATAGACGTCCCTTCCCGGAATAATACCGGAGATGTCACATAATTCGTCAAAGCCGGCGAAACAATACGCCACTCCTCTTCCTCTTGGAACGAGGGATGCTTTAAAATAGCTGCAATGCGGAGAAGATCACTTTCTATGTTTTCGAAAACGTCGTTATAGGATTGAGGGGTGTGCTTTTTGGATGCATCCGTATTTTCACTATGCTCTTGTGCAAGGTCCTCGACAGCATCGATAATCTGTTTAATGAGCCGGCGTTGATCCGATGAATTATAAATGCATTTGCCGATCTGAAATGATTGTTCATAGGCGCATTTCAATATGTAGTTCGGGTTAAAACCGAGACTTACCCCTTTTCCCAACTTGCTATATCCCCGCCATTGACTGAGAAGGTTGCCGTTAGACCTGAATGATGCGGCAAACAACATATGCCCGTTTGTTATTCGATGTGTTACCCACTCCAAAAACTGATTCAGCAGGTTTGGTTTTGCATGACCGGCAGCAATTCTTTGCGTGATTTCTATTCGAATTAGATCAGCCGTATGTTTAAGCTCTGCAGAGTCATTCATGTATCTGATATCGCTGGCCCAAAGTACTTGGCTATGGACAATGCCCACCAGCCCGGTAAAGGTCGTATAGTGATATAATGTCTCCTTCGGAATATCTGAATACAGGTTTTCAGTGATAGCTCTAATCATTTTTGATATCAAAATTTGAAAAGTGATGCCGGTTCCTTTTTATATAGATTCTCTTTTTGCCATCCACTGTCAAATCAATTCTACCTTTTTGATCATACTATTTTATTAAACAAGTATCGTACGCTTTTTCATTATAGCTGTAGATGCCTCTTTTCGTAAAGCAAAAGGTACACCTTTTTCAAGATTTGCCCTGTCGGCTGTTATAAGCACCCTATTATATAAATTATTTAGGAATGTATGGTTAAAAACCCTTAAATATTCTCCTGACAATTCTTGTTAAGTTGTTGTATAGTTGTGTATCTAATTTATTTAAGGAGTCGGAAGCTTCATTTTACAAATAAAAGATCATGGCCAAACATTTTCAAAAAGAATTGGAAAAAATAAAAAAGAGAATTCTCTCTTTAGGCGCCATCGTCGAAGATCGTGTTCACATGTCATTTAGAGCCATTGAAACCCGAGATACCGGCATCGCAAAAAAGATCATAGACGGGGACTATGAAATCGACGAGATGGAAGTCGAGATTGAGGAAGAATGTCTGAAAATTCTGGCGCTGTATCAGCCTGTGGCCGTTGATCTTCGCTTTATTGCCACTGTCATAAAGATTAACAGCGACCTGGAAAGAATCGCTGATGAAACCGTAAACATCGCAAAAGGGATAAACTATCTCTCAAAAAGAAAGTACCGTTTTGACTTTGATTTTGACTTTTCTGAAATGGTGGATAAGACACAGTACATGCTAAAGAGAAGTCTGGATGCCCTGGTAAACCTGGATAAGGATGTGGCTTTCAAGGTATGCATCCTTGATGATGAGGTTGATAATATTAACGGTGAGGTTCACCGCCTGGTTAAAGAGGCCATCAAAAAAAACCCTGAACAGGGAGAGCATTTGGTTAACCTGCTTTTAATCTCGCGCCATCTGGAACGCATTGCAGATCATGCCACAAACATCGCCGAAGAAGTTATTTACCTGATAGAAGGCGACATTGTTCGGCACGAGAATTTCTAGAGCTTTATTCTAAAAAATACTTCCGATCCAACTCATCGGATTCATATCATCTTTTTAACCCGCCGTATGCAGAGGATAGTTTAACGTCTTTTAAAATTTCTCTGACTTTTGCCGCCTGATCCTTTTTGACCATGAGTCTCATCGGCACGGAATGAAAGACAAAAGGTGCAACATGTTCACCCTGAATAAAATAGGTTATTCTTTCGGCATCTAATATGGACTTTAGATAAGCCTGATCGCTGGCATTATGGATTTCAAAAATCAATTCATAATCTATAAAGTTTTTTTCTTTCATATGAGAAGTTCTGTTTAAAAGTTTGAAAACTATAACTGCTTAATGTCGGAGAAAGTTGAATTGATCCATTTTTCAGTCTACCGTTTTGGAACATTTATCTTTCTTTTTTCAGGATCCTTCTGCTGGCGATAAAAAATTGCAACGTGACCAATCATTCCCACCAACTCGGATGCGGTTTCTTTTTCAATGGCGCCGGATATCTCTTCCTTCTGATTTTTTTCCTTGAAATCAATAAATTTAACCTTAATAAGCTCATGTTTTTCCAAAGACTCATCAACCGCTTTGGTTACCATAGGGGAGAGACCCTTCTGACCGATAAAAACCAGTGGTTTCATGCCGTGAACAATTCCTTTCAAATATTTCTTCTGATAACCTTTCAGTTTGCCCACTTATACCTCCGTTTTTGGATCTGTTTATTCACTATAGTATCTTGCTTTCTAATGAACCGTCAAGCACTACCCAAATCGTTTTGACAATCTCACTTTTTAAAATCGGTTTCTAAATAGAACACTAAAGCTGAGCCTCAATTGAGCGAAAATCAAGGATACCCCCAGATTCAAGGTGTGAAGATTGAAGCCGTAACAATCTGCTGCGAATCCTTGACAACGACGAAGGTAAAGTATCATTGGCGTTCCTGAAAATAAAGAAAATGGATTTTTTTTCCAGTAAAACCTTTATGCATGTACAAGTATTGAGTGAACAGAAAAAT
>JASFGF010000120.1:0-7602 GCA_050123915.1 Desulfobacterales bacterium
TGCAGGTTGCCTATCTGGCCTATCGATTGGGTGAAGAGCTCCAGCTGTCGGATGACCAAAAATACGAGCTTTTTATCGCCGGTGCATTGCATGATATCGGAGCATTTTCTCTTCAGGATCGTCTGGACCTGCTTGAATTTGAGGATACAAAACCCGGAGAGCATTCCATGGCCGGCAGTCTCATTCTTGAAACTTTTCCACCATTTTCGGGTATTGCCAGACTTATAAAGTTTCACCATGTCCACTGGAAAAATGGAGAAGGGGCCTTTCAAAATGGTGAATCCGTTCCCAATGAAAGTCACATCATCCATCTGGCGGATCGTGCAGCGGTCAAAATATCCAGGAAGACGCCGATCCTAAGTCAAGTCCGCAGTATTTGCCGTTCAATTTCAGATCATAAAGGTGCTGTTTTCGTGCCTGAATATGTTGATGCCTTGATAAGCATGGCGAATAGAGAACATATCTGGTTAGATATAATTTCAGAATCCATGGAAGCGATTTTAAAGCGGACGGTTTTGTATCGGGCAAAGGAACTTACCATCGAAGAAATGGTTGATTTTTCTCGGTTGATATGCCGGCTGATCGATTTCAAGAGTAAATTTACGGCCGCACATTCCAACGGGGTAGCGGCGGTGGCCATTGAGCTGTCAAGATTGTCCGGTTTTTCAAAACATGAACGACGGCTTATTGAAATTGCCGCTTATTTGCACGACCTCGGCAAGCTCGCCATTCCTTCTGAAATTCTTAATAAACAGAATAAGCTTACCGATAACGAACAGTTTATAATGCGGTCTCATGTTTATCATACATATCGGGTACTTGAGCCTTTTGAAATGCTCAGAGTCGCAGGCTCCTGGGGGGCATTACATCAGGAACGGCTCAATGGTACGGGATATCCTTTTGGGTTGACATCGGACGAATTGCCTCTTGGCGCAAGAATTATGGCGGTGGCCGATGTTTTTACGGCATTGACGGAAGATCGACCCTATCGGAAAGGAATGGATTCTAAAAACACCAAAACGGTGTTACAAACGATGGTGGATGCCGGTGAGTTGGATAACAATCTGGTCGATATGATTTTTAAGCATTATGCCAAGATGAATGACATACGTGATTTGGCCCAAAAAGAATCCATACGTGACTATAATGCCTTTCAGACGGTTCTCCATCGCCATTTAAAATGAATACGAGGATTCAAATTTAAAAAACCATAGACATCTGTATAAAGACGGAATATATTAAATTCATGAATTTGATCAGCGGCATCACATACAATTACAAAGGGCTGAAACTGGGATTGAAGACGCCGGTACTCCTTTTTTGGGGACTAGTTCGATTTCTCGTCATTGTTATACTTACGGTTGTGTCGGCAAGCCTTATCCTTAAATACCACAATGAAATTCTGAGCCTGATATGGGGAAAACCGGAGAGCAACTGGATCGTCTGGTTGTGGTATGTTGTAACCTGGTTCTTGACTCTTCTGCTCATGGGACTTTCGGCTGTGATTTCATTTCTCATTGCCCAGATTTTATTCAGCGTCATGATCATGGATAAAATGTCCAGGATTACTGAGCAACGGGTGGCCGGACGGGAAAAAGAGACCAAACACATGTCCTGGTTCAAGTATTTTTTCTTTCTGCTCAAACAGGAAATTCCCAGGGCTGTTATTCCGGTAATGATTGCTCTGATACTCATGGTTTTGGGGTGGCTTACGCCGTTGTCTCCTGTAACGACAATTATTTCAGCTCTCGTAGCCGCAATTTTCCTGGCCTGGGACAATACTGACCTGATCCCGGCGAGAAGACTCGAATCTTTTGAGGATCGGTTTAAATTTCTGATCAAGAATCTTGGCTTTCATCTCGGTTTCGGCTTGTGGTTTCTGATTCCGTTACTGAACATCGTTTTTTTATCTTTTGCGCCTGTTGGAGCCACACTTTATTATATCGAGCGTGTAGATGCCGAAACACCCGGTTGAACGGTTCAATGTTCACGGTTTCATGTTGAAGATTGCTATTTTAAAGAAATTTAGAAGATTGACATTTTCAGAAGTTGAGAAGGTTAGAGGGTTGGAGATTCTGAGAAATGCCGACCTTCTTACCTTCCAATCTTTTCACCTTTGACATTCTTATTTTCCGGCCTTCAGTCCCTATGCTATAACCCATGAACTTTAACGCTGATCTGAAGCCAAACATCAAAAGTAGAACAATAACATTAGAAGCAAATTCATGAATGAGGTCAGTTATGGTAAAGCCAGAGATTACCGTTTATGGTGCCCATTGGTGTCCGGATTGCCGACAGAGCAAACAATTTTTGGGTGAACACCAGATTCCTTATAATTGGGTGGATATCGAATCAGACAAGGACGCCGAAGAATTCGTGATCCGGACAAACGAGGGAAAGCGCATCATTCCGACTATTGTATTTGCAGATGGATCTTTTCTGGTGGAGCCGAGCAACGCTGAACTGGCAGCCAAACTCGAATTGAAGACTTCTGCCAGTCGCAGTCATTATGATTTGGTGGTTCTGGGAGGCGGTCCTGCGGGACTCACCGCTGCCCTTTACACGGCCCGTGAATATATCGACACCCTGGTCATTGAGCGTGCCGCTTTTGGTGGACAGGCCGCTGGAACCGAAAAGTTGGACAACATGCCCGGGTTTCCCGATGGTGTGGCGGGTATTGAATTCTCCAAACGGTTGCGTTTGCAGGCTGAAAGATTTGGAGTTGAGTTGTTGCAGGCCCAGGAAGTCATAGAAGTCCGGCGCCATCATAATTATCATCGTGTGAAAACCAAAGACGGGCAGCTGTATACCGCTCGAACACTGCTTATTGCCACTGGAAGCCGCTATAAGCGCCTAAACGTTCCTGGTGAAAACGAATATCTCGGTGCTGGAGTGCATTTTTGCGCCACCTGCGATGGACCATTTTACAAGGACAAACGGGTTGCCGTCATCGGCGGGGGGAACAGCGCTGCCGAAGAAAGTTTGCTGCTTACCAAGTTTGCCGACCAAGTCACCATACTGGTACGAAACTCTCGATTCAAGGCAACCCAAATTATTCAAGAGAGTGTATTCAGCAATTCTAAAATCGATATTCGCTGGAACACTGAAGTGAAAGAATTCATCGGAGAGCATTCCAAACTCACAGGTATCCGACTTTTAAATAATAAGACCGGTTCAGAAGAGACATTACCGGTGGACGGGGCCTTTATTTTTATTGGCCTGACACCGAATACGGGTTTTCTTGAAGGAAGCGGTATTGTGTTGGATCAATGGGGTTTTGTTGTTACCGGTCACGATCTTTTGCACTTGGATAAACAGCCCAACAATTTTGCCCATCGCGACCCTCACATTCTGGAGACGAGTGTGCCCGGTATTTTTGCAGCGGGCGACGTGAGAGACAAAAGTACCAAACAGGTAGCAAGTGCCGCAGGTGAGGGAACAAGTGCAGCTTTGATCATTAGAGAATATTTAAAAACGATATAAAGGGTGCGAAAATCCGCACCCTTCGACATTATTGAAGACGGATTATCATTAAAATAACCCGATCAAAGCATCAATCCTAGATTATATGCCTCGTATTCGGTGGGTCCGTCGAGCACTGATTCAAATTCGATCTCGGTTTCCGATCTTAAACCACTTTTTTTCCATTGGTTCCAATTCTCGATTCTTTGCCACATGGATATGACCACCACTTTGTTTGGATCATCGCAGTCAGTCAACGTCTCTGATGAAATATAACCCTGCTGACCCATGGCCGCATACCGTGCTTTGACAAGGAGTTTAGACGCCTGGTTCAACTTGCCGTCTTTTATTTTTCTTTTGATTAAAACTTTGACCGCCATAGGGACCTCCTTTCGTTATATCGATGAATAATGGGTGTTTTTTTGAAACACTCAAGCCCAAAGAAATGGAAGTCGGATAGATAACGACGTCCCCTTATTGATATGAATCGACATCAATAAGGGGAAAAACCACAATGGCGTTAAAATTACGCAGCTGCTTCAGAGTGCTCGATCTGGCCGGAACCTAAGGTTGGTGAAGCATCAGCGATGGATGAAGAGCTGATCATTCTGTAACTGCAGAGTAAGCGATAGCCGATAGTCCCTACCAGGCGTTTATAGAAGATCATCCCGTTTTGCGGGTCTTCTTCAATGATCTTTTGTAAAGTTCTTCTGTCGAATTTCTGCAATAACGCGTCTTTTGTACATTCAGCCGATGCAGAATAAACATCCCGATCAATCAGACTTGACCAACCGAAAGCCTCTCCTGCATGATCGACGGTATGAACCATCTGGCCGACCTCACCGATGGTCAACTTAATACGTCCTTTAATTAAAATGTAAAAATAATTGGCGGGATCTCCCTCGTGAAAAAGAAAATGTCCTTTGGTATGTGATTCTTTTTTTGCAGATTCCATAACGTTTTTCACAAAAGTTTTGTTCATACCCCAAAAAAGATCTGCCTGTTGAAAATACATGGCTCCTCCTTTCTTTCCAGATAACCATGGATTCGGTGCAAAAATGCGATATGGATTCCAAGGCATTACCATGGAGCCGGAAGACAAGTTGGTTATAAAAGGTCAAAATACACCGGCTAACAACATGCATCAGATGCCCCCAAAGAGGTGAAGTAACGCTCTTTGGGGCAGAATATGGGAATTTTTAGAAAACCTATTCTCATAACGACGATCCTTTCATTACTTAATGTTTGAATAGGAAAATATTTAGGTAACAATTGAAGCCGATCAATTCATGAGAGATCGAAAAACAGGAGGAATCGGTTGTCAATTTATCGTCGATGATGAAATGAAGCATTGCTGTGAAGACAAGATCGCTATAAGCGAAAATCGAACAGGAATATCAAGTGTGGCAAGAATAGTTGTGCAGTTTAGAATGTGTTGAATAACAAAATCGTATCCATCCCTGATAGGCTTTTTTAATTTATAACATGGGAAATTCAACCATGTCAAACATATTATATAATAGATTGTTATCAGAAGATTTTATACTATATTTAATCGTTTCTTGCACCGAGAATAAATTCCGGGCTAGTCTCCATCAAAAAAGTCTCCAAAAGATCCCAAAATGGAGCCTTCTCCCTTTCCGCCGCCCCTTTCCGGAGAGGCCTGAAGCATCCTGCCTGCCAGACGTGAAAAGGGTAACGATTGAAGCCATATTTTTCCGGGCCCGTGGAGGGTTGCAAAAAATAGTCCTTCACCACCGAACAGCGCGGTTTTAATATTTCCTGCCTGCTGAATTTCAAACCGAACACTTTTTTCCATGGCAACGATACATCCGGTATCGACATGCAACACTTCACCGGCCTGAAGCTTCCGATCTACAACGGTTCCGCCTGCGTGAACAAATACCATTCCGTCGCCTTCTAGTTTTTGCATAATGAAACCTTCGCCGCCGAACAACCCGGTCAGAATCTTCTTTTGAAGATGAATACCGATGGAAACGCCTTTGGCGGCACATAAGAAGCTGTCTTTCTGACAGATCAGACAGCCGCCCACGCTGGACAATGGAATCGGAATGATATTGCCGGGATATGGAGCACCGAATGCCACATGGGCTTTACCCTGACCGGTGTGTGTGAAAACTGTCATAAAGAGACTTTCACCGGTTAACAGCCGCTTTCCGGCGCCAAGCAACTTGTCCATGAATCCGCCGCTTTTGCCGGATCCGGAGGCATCTCCGAATACGGTTTCCATATTGACCGAATGGTCTTTATACATCATGGCACCTGCTTCGGCCACTGCACTCTCGCCCGGGTCGAGTTCAACTTCTACAAATTGCATCTCCGAACCAATAATTTTGAAATCGATCTCATCTGCTGATCCACCTGAAAAAGACGGCGGTTCAGGAACGGAAACATCGGAAATGCTCAATTCTGACATCTGTGAAATGGGAAGCCATTCTGCCAACCCTTCTCGCCAGGCATGTCCGTTGGGATTTTGTTGAGCTTGGGTTATGGCTTGGGCTTTATCCATCGGACCGATCTGCTTTCCATCATAACTTAGATACCACTGTGACATTTTTGATTCTCCTCGTTTTGTTAAAATCAAATAAGTGGTCGGAGTTTAATATTTTTGGTTCTTCTCCGATTTAGCTGGAGAAGAGGGTCCAAGGATTCCAGGGTTCAAGGGTTTGTTTTTAAACGAATTTATTGTAGATTTGAGTATCCTTTCAACTTCTGCGATATCTTTTTTTAGTGTACCAATTCTCTTTTATCAATAAAATTTAAATCTTTAGCTAACAATATATAGGTTGCTTTTTTTGAATATTTTTTTGCTTTTCACTCGAATCCTTGAATCCTGGACCCCTTGTACCCTTTGGGATCACATCGACTCAACAGGTAATGATCCATCTTTTTCAATTCCTAATGTTCGGTAAATATCGTTGAGATCCGACTCATTTAAACTCAATTGTCGGGCCAGTGTTTTCATATACGCACGCTCGGCATCCGTGTCGATCTCAATGGCCAAAAGAGAGACCGTATAAACCATTTTGGCCATCTCAGGCGATTTAATTTGTGCGACAATATCCTCCAATTCGGCGGGCGACAAAAGTTCTTTAACAATAAAAGAATGTTCTTGATCACTGAGATCCATTGTTTCAAGCTTTTTAAGAATTCGGTTACGTTCTTCTTCATCGATGACACCATCAGCATTGGCAGCGGCAATCATGGCACGAATCAGCAAAACAGCCTGCTGGCCGGTTTCAGTGAGATCAACGCTTTCAGAGCCAAAGGATGCAGGTGGCGGAGGCGGAGGCGGCGGTGCAGCAGCGCTAACACCAGGAGGCAACGGCGGAGTTGCCACACCAGGTGCCGGGGGGGGCGAAGATGCTGATGTTTGAATTGGCGGCGGTTCGGAAGAAGACGATCCGGATGCCGGAGGTTTAGATTGATTCATAAAGTGCTCCACGGCTTCCATGGCCACACCGGCGAGCCCCAGGGCTGCGCCACTTGAAAGCAGACTCCCCAGCCCGCTGCGCCGGCGGGAACCTCCCATCAACAGCCCGCCTAAAAGCTTTTCTGGATTAAACATGATTTCCTCCTCTTCATGTCATCAATTCAAATGCTATCCATTAAGATATAGGCAGATCAGGTTGATCTGTCAATGATGAATGACAACATATTTACGCGAGTTCCGCAGCCGGATATTGTTAAAAATCCTTTCAAGTATTAGCGACAAATTCAGATAGGATCTATCGGAACGGTGCAACTTATTTTGCACTGTAAACGTATTTTACTATTATTCAACTCATTGATTTAGTTAGTTTACATAAAACCTAAAAAAAATATGTCAAACATTTTTGCATCCTTCTGATTATTATCTGTTTAATTTGTGCATCTCCGATATAGAAAATATTTTATTTTTTTTCCTCATCTCTTTTCCCAACAAAATGACTATCCAACTTAAAATACTATAATATATTTCTATAATTCAATATTTCCCTGATTTTTCCCATTTGGGTTGATCCTTTCTGATGAGTGATAGAGGAGGGATGGTACGACACTTGCTAAATGTTTAAGAAAAAGAGGTCAGCGATGAAGTGTGAAGAAATAACCATCGGTTTCATGATTGTTAAAACAGAT
>JASFGF010000121.1:0-7576 GCA_050123915.1 Desulfobacterales bacterium
CGCGGGGAATCTGCCATACCCTATATCCATATTAGAAACCTTATCAAATTGTTTCTGCGGATTGTTGAAATCAGTGATACCCTTCCGCCATTCGCCATCTATATTGCCAGTCCACAGGGGAGTGTTTCACATAACGAGCTTTTTAAGGCTGTTACACGCTATTATTATGGTTATGAAGTGAAACCGTTCAAAATGCCCAAGTTTTTTGTACGACTGGGTTTGATCGTTCTTTCATTTTTGGGATGGTTGACCGGAAAAGAAACGCTTGAAAAGCCATGGATGGCCGAATACACGGATAAGAAACTGACCATAGATGCTTCTGAAACCTACGCGGCTTTAGATTGGAAGCCGACCCCACGATATCATATTTTACGCCGCCTTCTCTTTTTAACCGAGAAAATGACTGCACATCCAAATGACTGGCATTTCCGTAATGAATTCCTTATTCAAAAAGTCGCCTATCGAAAAAGCTCGATTATTTACGATATTTTGGTCCAGCACCGCAATTTGTTGATTGATATGATCGTAAAAGATGTGATGCTACCGGAAAATAGAATCCGTTTCCCAAATTACTCAAAAATGGATCGTGAAATGCTTAAATGGTATATCACCCTAAATTATCAGTTGATCGCCACAACAGTGAGAGACAGAGACAGGTCGATAATTCCGAGCTTTGTTCATCAAGTGGCTCATAGACGTTACATTGAAGGATTTAAGGTAAAAGAAATAAAAGAAATGATACTTCTTACGGGAAAAACCATGGAAGCATTTCTTCTTGAAAGACCTGAATTAAAGGGATTTAAACAGCGGATTGAGGACTACATTGTTTTGACGGCTCAGTATGCCATAGATGAGTTCGACGACACATATGATATTTTAAAGGAAATTTTGGAATTTTCATCACCCATTCAGGTCACCTCGATAGAAGAAGATGAAAAACTTACAAAGAGTAAGAATATTAAGCTGATTGTAGAGCAACTTGAAAATATCGGTGCGAAAATTTTTTCATATCATCCGAATGGAGAGGTCGTGTTCAAAAAATATGGTGCTTTGATAAAATTAAGCCCTCCAAAGGAATAAAAATCCTCTTTTCTCTTTCCTATCTCTGACTCCTGGAGTTCCATTTTACACCTTGTAAAAAAAGTCGACATCTATCTTCTTCACTATAGTTTCAGATAGTGCCCTCCAGTTTTAAAAAAAACATTTATTTCAATTGATTGATGAAGTTTCGGCCCGTCATTTTATCTGGCATACCGATTGCTTTATGATAATGCATCTATTTCTTGCTTTTAAAAGGACATGTTTTTGGCCATGAGTGCAATTCATCTGGATAAAATATTTCACCCAAAATCCATCGCAGTCATCGGAAACGATCTGTCTGAAGAGCGTATTTTTTCAGCGCTGGTACATAACTTGGTCGAAGGGGGATATTCGGGTAAAATATATCCGATTCATTCGCGTTATAAAAACATCTCTAAACAGCCGACCTGTCCTTCCCTTTTAGAGCTCGATGCAAAGATTGATCTTGCTGTTTTAGTTGAACCTGTGGCTTCAGCATCTCAAATGATCAGAGAATGTATCGAGGTGGGGGTGAATGGGTTGGTAATGATATCAGGGGGTGGCAAAGAAACCGGGGTAAATTCACGAATGCCGGTGACGGCGGCCATCGATGAGGCGAAACGTTTGGGCCTTCGTATTGTCGGGCCCGATTGCCTCGGAATTATCTGCTCCGGTTCCAAACTTAACCTCAGTTTTTCAAGACATACTCCGATCCATGGAAGAATGGCGTTTGTCTCCCAAAGCGGTGCGATTTGTACCTCCGTGCTTGATCTTTGTGTAAGAGAACATGTTGGTTTCAGTCATTTTGTAAGTCTTGGTTCCATGATGGATGTCGATTTTGGTGATATCATCGATTATCTCGGCGGAGATTACACTGTCGGCAGTATTGTCATATTTGTTGAAAGCATTCCACGAATTCGAAATTTCATGAGTGCGGCCCGTTCGGTGTCCCGGATCAAACCGATTATCGCACTTAAGGCCGGCCGAACAAGGGCGGGGGCGTTGGCGGTTGCTTCTCATACCGGAAGACTCGGCGGAGAAGATGCGGTATATGACGCTGCTTTTGAACGTGCAGGAATTGTTCGAATCAAAACTTTTGAAGAACTTTTCGACTGTGTAGAACTTCTGGCCAGGCGGGCGCGACCTACAAAACCCGGGCTGGCCATCGTCACCAATGCCGGAAGCCCCGGAGTTATGGCAGTGGATTCCCTTTCGGACTACGGTATCGATCCGGCGACCTTAAAACCAGAAACCATCGAAAAATTAGATGAAGTTCTTCCCACTGGCTGGAGCCGTACAAACCCTGTGGATATTCTGGGAGACGCTTCTCCTGAACGCTATGAAAGCGTCGTAAACATCTGTTTAAAAGATCCCGAAGTGAACGGACTTCTGATTATCCTTGCCCCTCAGGCCTTGACCCGACCGACGGAAATTGCTGAATCCCTGGCCAATTTTATAGAAAGAACATCTTATCCGATATTCGCTTCCTGGATGGGTGGGAAACAAATGGAGATGGGACGGGATATCTTCAATCGTGCAGGTATTCCGACATTTGATACGCCGGAAAGGGCGGTAAGAGCATTTATGGATCTTTACCAATATTCAAAAAATCTTAAGATGCTCCAGGAGATTCCGCCCAAATTCGACAGAAAGGTTGAATTTGACTTTAAAAGTGCACAAGTTCAAATCCAAAAAGGACTCTTGGATAAGAATTTATGTCTTACCGCGAAACAAGCAAATGCCTTGTTGAGTGCATATGGAATCCCGGTCCATGAATCAACATCGATTCCCTCACACCAAAGAATAGAACAAAACATTCAACAGTATGAACTGTCCATGGGATCGAAAAAAGATCGGGATTTCGGACCCGTAATTTTCTTTGGCATCGGTGGAATTATGGCTGAAGTTCTAAAAGACCGATCCGTAGCATTACCTCCTTTAAATCGACTGCTGGCCAGACAGCTCATGAAAAAAACAAAGATCTATACCTTGATCAAAGGATTCAAAAACCATCCGCCTGCTGATTTGCCGCGGCTTGAAGAAATTTTAATCCGGCTGTCTCAGCTTGTAACGGATTTTCCGGAAATCGAAGAAATCGACATCAATCCTATGATCGTTACCTCAAACGATGCCTACGCAAGGAACCCGCGCATACTATTGAGTCCGGCCAAGGCTCTCGCTCCCCATCATCTGGTGATAAGTCCCTATCCCAACCAGTATGAAGCTCGAATCGTACGTGAAGGGGTTGGCGAGCTATTCATCAGGCCGATTCGACCCGAGGATGCGCCGCTTTTGGTTGAACATTTTGATTCTCTTTCACGACAGAGCGTTTATTTTCGATTTTTCGGTCCGTTAAAAATGCTTCCTCCAGGTATGCTCGCCAGATTCACCCAGATTGATTATGACAGGGAAATTGCACTGGTTGCCCTTTTGGGAACCGAACCCAATGAGAAAATGCTGGGAGTTGCCCGTGTGATTACCGATATTTACCATCCAAAGAACGCGGAATTTTCTGTTGTTGTCGGGGATTTCTGGCAGGGAAAGGGGATCGGTGCAGAACTGCTCAAACGATGCCTATCCATTTCTAAGGAACGCGGGATTGAAAACGTAAAGGGGATTGTTTTGCCTGAAAACACTCAAATGTTGGCTTTGGGAAAAAAGTTGGGTTTTACCGCCAAAAAGAGTGTCGGGGAAAGTGAGTATGAATTGAATATAGATCTTAAAACATTTTGAAGACATAAAGGAGAATTGTCATGTTGGTCAAAAATTGGATGAGCAAACCGGCCATCACCATAGATGCAGACGCTTCTATGAATGATGCAATTAAGTTATTAAAAAATCACAATATCAAGATGCTGCCGGTTATGGAAAAGGGCAGGCTCGTTGGGATAGTGACAGATCGGGATCTCAAAAGAGCATCCGCTTCTGACGCGACCTCTTTGGAAATTCACGAGCTTTTATATTTAATTTCGAAGATTAAAATTAAAGAAATCATGACAAAGAACCCCATCAAGGTTCCTGAAGACTATACGGTAGAAGAGACGGCTGAAATCCTTTTGAAGCATAACATATCCGGCGTACCGGTCGTTGATCCACATCATAATATTGTCGGCACCATTACTCAAAACGATCTTTTCAGAATCCTCATTTCACTGACCGGTGCTGAAAAAAGAGGCATACAATTCGGTATGGAACTGGAAGATCGGCCGGGCTCAATAAAAGAGGTGGCGGATGTCATTCGTGAATACGGGGGGCGTATGGCAAGCATTTTGACGTCTTACAATATGGCCCCGGAAGGATTTCGCCGGGTGTATATCCGTATGTATGGTATCGATCGATTCAAGCTCAACAGACTCAAGGATGCACTGAAAGAGAAGGCACGACTTCTATATCTGGTGGACCGGCGTGAAGTCCAAAGGGAAACTTTTTAGTTGAAATTCGGTATTATTAAAGGACTGATGCAAAAAGAATTCAATTTACTGGTTGTTGATCGTAATCCGCATATCAGAAATTTTTTAAAGCGGGAATTTCAATCCGAAGGCTACAATGTTCAGCTTGCGAAAAACGGGACGGAATTGGTGAAACTAATTTACAGCGCTTTACCCATCGATCTCGTTATCATCGATCCAGATATCCCGGATGTCAGCAAGATAAATCTGTTCAAGAGTCTTGAAGATCGAGTCCCAACGTTGCCGTTTGTTATTCACAGTGATCCTTTAGATTATCTCGAATCAACGTCGCATATCTGTAAAGCAACGTTTGTTCCAAAGCGAGGAAGCAGCAGCGAAACCTTGAAAGATGTGGTCTGGAACCTTTTGAAGGCATCGTACCCTAAAAAATTCAAGACGTCTTATGATCAGAAAAAATAATCAGAGGCATTCGGAAGTGAACCATGCCAGATATCAAAATAACGGTTATTACCGATCTTTAACCCGGAAAATGATCCTGACCATAATGATCGTTTCATTTACTCCTTTGATCCTGGTGGGAAGTATCATCCTCTATCGATTCCATGTGTCATACCACGAAAAAGTGGAGGCTCACCTTCAAGAGTTGGTGCTCAAGCATAAACAGACCATCGATAGTTTCTTAAAGGAAAAGTTAGGAGATATCCGATTCCAGGCGGAAACCTTTTGTTTCGATGAGTTGAAAGATGCGTCTTTTCTTCAGGACAGACTGGACATGCTGCAACGGTCTTTTGGACCTGTTTTCGTTGACCTGGGTGTTGTAAATTCACAGGGACTCCAGGTCGCGTATGCCGGCCCCTTCAGACTCGGAGAAGCATTATATTTTGAGGCGGACTGGTTTAAAAAGGCCATGAAAACGAGGTATTTCATCAGCGATGTTTTTTTGGGTCTTCGGGGACTTCCTCATTTTATTGTCGCCGTGAGAGATAACTGGATGGGTGAACCGTGGATCTTACGGGCGACCATTGATTTTGTGGCGTTTAATGATTTTGTTAAAAACATCCGTATCGGTGAAACAGGGTTTGCCTATATCCTTAATAGAGAAGGAAAATTTCAAACCAAACCCTTTTTCGATATCACCCCGAAAAATGAACCCTATCGAGACTTTTTGAAAATCAAGGAAGATGATTTACGAAAAGTCCATACCGTAGAAAGGAAGGATGATTTGGGTAAAAAAATTATCTATGTGGCGTCCTTTTTAAAAGATGGAGACTGGCTTCTGGTGTATCAGCAGAACCATCGTGACGCTTATATGGATCTTTATCGAACGATTATCGTAGCAATTGTGATTATTGTGTTTGGTGCCCTCGGCATTGTTTTTGCCGCATTGTTTCTTTCAAAGCGGATGGTCGATCGCATCGCCATGGCGGATCGTGAAAAAAAGATGATGGACAAACAGATTGTTGAAACCGGAAAACTGGCGTCCGTAGGAAAATTGGCTGCCGGTATTGCTCATGAAATCAACAATCCTGTGGCGATTATGGTGGAAGAAGCCGGCTGGATTAACGATTTACTGGAAGAAGAAGAGTTTCGTAAAAGCGAGAACCTGGAAGAATTTGAAAGGGCCTTAAAACAGATTAAAACCCAGGGACATCGCTGCAAAGAGATTACACACAAGCTGCTCAGCTTTGCGAGAAAGACCGACTCCAGGATTCAGGAAACACAGGTCAACGATTTGGTTAATGAACTTGTCGCCCTTTCTGAACAACGAGCAAGATACAGCAAAATAACGATTCATACACATTTAGAAAATAATCTACCCATTACCTATATAGCCCAGTCGGAAATGCAGCAGATCCTTTTAAATCTGATCAACAATTCTGTGGATGCCATGGAAAAAAAAGGGGGTGAATTAACCATAAGCACCTATTCTGAAGGGGATGTTATCGGTATTAAAGTGTCTGACAACGGGCCCGGGATACCGGAAGCCAATCTTTCCAGAATATTTGAACCGTTTTTCACCACCAAACCCGTGGGGAAAGGCACCGGTCTCGGGTTGTCCATTTGTTACGGCATTATTCAAAAAATGGGGGGTCAGATAGAGGTAGAGAGTGTTGTCGATTCGGGAACCACGTTTCGCATCCAGCTTCCGATAAAAGGTCCTCAGGAAGGTTGACAATGGTAAGGTCAACACTCAAACACAAATAATAAACCTAGTGAGAAAGTATTTGCAGCGGTATTTTTCTTTAACATATTGCAGGAAAAATATCATGTTTGAAGACAAAGACAAAACGATAAAGATCCTTTTCGTGGATGATGAAAGAGGTTTTGTGGACGTTATTGCCAAGCGGATGTCCAAACGGAACATTAGAGTTACCCGGGCATACAGCGGCACAGAGGCGCTACAAGCCCTGAGGAAGGAAGACTTCGATGTAACAATCCTTGATTTGAAAATGGAAGATATGGACGGCATCGAAATTTTAAAAATTTTCAAAAAAATAGCGCCGGATCTTCCCGTTATTATGCTGACAGGACACGGATCAGAAGAAGCGGCCAGAGACGGTATTCGATTCGGTGCGTTTGATTATCTCACAAAACCCTGTGATTTTGAGGAATTGATAGTCAAGATCAAAGACGCCTATCAACAACGGATTTGAAAGGAGAAGAAATGTTTATTAAGACGAAAACGTTCCAGTTATGTTTTGCGTTAGCGCTTGGTATTATTGTGTTGATGTTACCCAGACCGGAGGGAACAAAATTCAAAATAACCGGCGATGATCAACGGTTATTATTTCGGAATGTAAACAATTACTTCACCTTGGTTCCTGCTGAAAAGACGGATGCAAAAGAATATACTTTAGACGCCATACAGCCCGAGAGCCCGGAATCAACGGCACAGTATTTGAGGGACACCGCGACCCAACTGAAAATGACAGGCGTCGAGGTCGATTATATCAATGGCCTTTCGTTAAAAGCCAAGCGATTTTTAGCGGTACTGGTTGTGCTTATTTTTCTTTTTGTAGCGGAACCAATTCCTTTGGAGATTACGGCCATTTGTATCGGGGTTTTTCTCGTCGTTATGGGTATCAGTGACGTCAAAGACGCCTGGG
>JASFGF010000122.1:0-7551 GCA_050123915.1 Desulfobacterales bacterium
AAGTGTCACAGCGCGTGATACAGCGGCCTGGGCCTGTGTAATGGATTCATCGATGGGTTTGGGGGCATGGGCCAGCCCGCATACGAAGACCCCGTCCGTGGCAAAATCCACCGGACGAAGCTTCACATGGGCTTCGGCGAAAAATCCGTCGGCATTCACCGGCACCTTGTACAGCTGCGCCAGCGGATTCTCGGCCGGCGGCACCACCGCCGACGCCAGAACCAACAGATCCGGATGAATGTCCATCATCCGTCCCAAAACCCGGTCCGCAAAACTCACCTTGAGCCCTTGGTCGCCGTTGCTCACATTAAGATCCTTATCCGCATCGTACCGGATAAAACGGATGCCGGCAGAACGCGCCTCCCGAAAAAGATCCTCACGCAATCCATACGGCCGCATATCCCGGTACAAAACAAACACATTCATTTGGGGGTTGATGTCTTTTAGCTTCATCGCACTTTTGATGGACTGGGTGCAGCACACCTTGGAACAATACGGACGTTCCGGGATCCTCGACCCCACGCACTGGATAAATACCGCCGTATCGGTTTGACCCAGGGATGGATCCTTGTCGATAAACCGCTGCTGAAGCTCGAGTCCCGTGACCACACGCGAATCCTGACCGTACAAATAACCGTCCGGTTTGAACTCCGATGCCCCGGAAGCAATGATGGTCACCCCGTGCTCCAAAACCCGGCTTTCCCCGTTTTGACGGATGGTGGTCTTGAAATTCCCCACAAAACCCTCCACCCGGGCAATCTCGGCATTGACAAACACCTCGATGTTGTCGTCCGATTGAACGGCATCCGTGAGTTGGGTCAAATATCCCTGGATGTCCTCGCCACGCCAGGTTTCGTGAAGGTGACGGGCCTGACCTCCCAACGCATCCGCTTTTTCGATCAGATAGGTTGGATAGCCCTGATGAGACATGTTTTGGGCCGCCGCCATACCGGCAACACCGCCGCCGATTACCAGAACCGACTGGGTGATCCCCATGGTCGATTCCGTCAACGGCTCCAGAAGACCGGCCTTGCCCACCGCCATTCTCACAATATCTTTTGACTTTTCCGTGGCACGCTCCGGGTCGTCCTTATGAACCCAGGAACACTGGTTCCGGATGTTGCCCATCTCGAACAGGTATTTGTTGATCCCTGCGTTGATCAGCGTCTCCTGAAACAACGGCTCGTGGGTCTTGGGCGTACACGCCGCCACCACCACACGGTTCAATCCATGCTCCTTGATGATCTCGGTCATCTTGTCCTGGGTGTCCTGGGAGCAGCTGAACATGTTTTCTTCCACATAAACGACCCCCGGAAGTTTCTTTGAAAACTCCACCACCTCCGGCACATCCACGGTCCCTGCAATATTCGTCCCGCACCGGCACACAAAGACACCGATCCGGGGCGGCTCACCCCGAACATCCTTTTCTTCGGGAATCTCCCGGGTCTTGGTCAGGGTCCAGCGAACATCCGCCAGACTGCTACCCGCAACACCGGCTGCTGCACTGGAATCGATGACCGACGACGGAATGTCTTTGGGGCCCTGGAAAGTACCGCAAACATAGATGCCCGGTCGGGACGTCTTGACCGGATCAAAACTGTTGGTGCTCGCAAAGTTGTAATGATCCAGATCGATGCCCCACTTCCTCGCCTGCTCCGCTGTCTTCAAAGAAGCGCTCAATCCCACGGACAGCACCACCATGTCAAATTCCTCTTCCAGACGCCGGCCCGCCTCGTCCACATAGCGGATCACCTGCATGCCCGTCTCTTCGTTGGATTCCACATTCGTGATCTTCGACTTGACGAACCGGACCCCAGACTCTTTTCTGGCACGGTTGTAATACTGCTCGAAGTCTTTGCCGAACGTGCGCATATCGATGTAAAACACTGCCGCGTCCAATCCATTGCTGCTGTGCTCCTTGGCCAGCATGGCCTCCTTGATGGCATAGGTGCAGCACACCCCCGAACAGTAACCATGGGCGCCCAGGTGCACATCCCTGGAACCCACACACTGGAGCCAGGCAATCTTTTGGGGCTCTTTATGATCCGATGGCCGAACCATATGTCCCCCGTACGGACCCGATGCCGACAGGATCCGCTCGAACTCCATGGATGTCACCACATTGGGATGCTTCGCGTAATTGTAGGTGTCGTGAAACCCGGGATCATACACCTCCGCTCCCGGTGTCAATATGATCGAACCGACTTCAACCTGGACGGTTTCATTCTTCTGGGAATGGGTTTCAAGGGTAACGGCTTCGGCCTTGCAGACCTTTACACATTCCAAACACTCGCAGCATACCATGCAGTTGAGACATTTTTTAGCATCGGCAACCGCTGCTGCTTCACTGAGACCCAGCTCCACCTCTGTGAAACCGATTTTTCGTTCTTCCATTGAGATTCTGGACATCTTTGCCCGATCAACCTTTTGGATATCCTTTTTAATGGGGTAAAAGTCTTTCTGAGGCGCTCCTAAGGGTTCTCGTCCTTTTGTCAGGTCCTCTGAATTCAGATATCTCGTTATGGAAATAGCCGCTTCCCGTCCGGCGGCTACGGCACCAATGGCAATCCATGCACCGGTTTGGGCATCACCACCTGCAAACACTCCTTTTTTGGTGGTCTCGAAGCTGATGGGATCGACCTTGATGTTGTTCCAGCGGTCCAGTTCAATATCTTTGGTATCTTTAAGAAAAGTGGTGTCTGTTTTCTGACCGATGGCCGGTATGATGATGTCGGTGTCAACAATAAATTCACTCCCTTCGACAGGAACGGGCCGGCGTCTGCCGCTTTTGTCAGGCTCACCCAATTTCATTTTAATGCATTTGAGCCCCACGACTTTTCCGTCGCGTTCCACCACTTCAACAGGTGCCATGAGGAACTGAATGTCAACCCCTTCTTCAAGGGCATCTTCAATTTCCTCTTCACGGGCCGGCATCTCTGCATGTGTCCGCCGGTAAAGGATGCTGACCTTGTCTGCCCCGAGGCGCAACGCGGATCTCGCCGCATCGATGGCCACATCTCCTCCCCCGACAATGACCACATTGCCTTTGAGGGTATTGAGATCGCCCAAAGAAACATCCCTTAAAAATTTAACCCCTGGAATCACACCATCGGTATCTTCGTTGGGAATGTTCAGTTTCATGTTAGCATGACAGCCGATGGCCAGATAAACAGCCTTGTATCCGTCAGCCAACAGACCATCAACGAAGATGTCCCGGCCCAATGCAGTGTTATATTTGATCTCAACCCCAAACCGGGTGATCCATTGTATTTCTTTTTCAAGAACATCCGGCGGAAGCCGGTAATCGGGGATGCCCACCCTGAGCATACCGCCGGCCACAGGAAGGGCTTCGAAAATGGTCACCTTGAAACCGTCTTTGGCCAGAAAATAGGCAGCCGTTAGACCGGCAGGCCCTGCGCCGATAACAGCGATTCTTTCATCCCTGGTCGGAATATCAACCTGAGGCAAATCATCAATATCGACCTGATCTGCCACAAAACGTTTCAGGGCGCAGATGGAAATCGGTTCATCCACTTCATCCCTTCGACATGCGGTTTCGCATGGGTGGGGGCAAATCCGGCCCAGAACGCCGGGAAGTGGCAGCGTTCGAGTGATGACCTCTAACGCCTCACGATATTTGCTCTGGGCGATCATGGCCACATAACCGTGAGCGTTAACGCTGTTCGGACAGGCATGGGTACAGGGTGATTGATCCCTTTTATCTATGGAATATGCGCCGGGAACGGCCTGTGCGTAGGGCTTGTAAACCGCTTTTCTGTCAATGAGACACTCATCGTAAAGACTTTCAAGGCTCACCGGACACACTTGGGTACAGTCCCCGCATCCGGTACATTTGTCCATATCGATATACCGCGCACCCTTGTTCAGTGTCACCTTAAAGTTACCGGCTTCACCGGTTATCTCGTCAATTCCAGATAGGGTGTGAAGCTTTATATTGATGTGCCGGCCGACCTCGACCAGTTTAGGTGAGATAATTCACATGGCACAATCATTGGTCGGAAAAGTCTTGTCCAGTTGCGACATAATGCCCCCGATGGCCGGGGATTTTTCAACGAGATGAACATAAAATCCCGAATCAGCCAAATCCAGAGCAGACTGCATCCCGGCAATTCCACCCCCCACAACCAACACCGATCCGATGATATCTTTGGACATGGTATAGTTCTCCTGGTAAAAAATATTGGGCTATCTGACAATCATCGCATTTAAAACAAACTTATATTTTTATATGCTGTAAAAAAACATGTCAATACATAAAAACTGCTTTTTCAGAGTAAACGAATTTGATTTCGGTTCAGCGTAGCGACGGCGTGTTTCTCTTGGAAACCGAATGACTGTTTGAAGGGCTTAAGCACAAGTTTCAGTCGGTTGAAAATAGAGACACGCCGTCGTGGAGCGTTCTCAAGTGTATTGAAATTCAAATAGGTTTACCCTGGCCGATTTTCCGTGTTCTTGACGTCAGCAAGATGTTGGATTATTATGACCGCAAAGACTCTCCAAAGTAAAATATAAAAGATGTTAAGAATACCAAGCATATAACCTTAATTTTGCACAATACAGGTATAAACTGGAAATTCCTTATGAAGACCGATAAAAACAAGGCCTATGAAACTGCTCAATTTCTAAAATCTTCTATCAAAAAGCCTCCAAAAATAGCACTGATGGCTGGGACCGGTCTCGGAGCGAGCACCGAGTTCTTTGGTATATCTGCATCCTTTGAATATGAAGATCTACCGTATTTCCCGACATCAACGGTTGAAAGTCATTATGGCCGGCTTCTTTTCGGAGACATGTGCGGAGAACAGATCATGGCCATGCAGGGACGGTTTCACCTTTATGAAGGGTATTCGCCTCTGGAGGTGACCTTTCCCGTGCGGGTGATGCAAGAACTCGGTGTTAAGGTGCTGATCCTTTCAAATGCTGCCGGCGGTTTGAATTCTCATTTTATTACCGGTGACATTATGATCATCACTGATCATATCAATTTGACCGGTTCAAATCCTTTGATCGGACCCAATGAAGAAAGCTGGGGAATCCGATTCCCGGATATGATCCAAGCCTATGATAAAGAACTGATGGAACTTGCCGAAAGCGCCGGAATAGATGAAGGTATCTCATTGCAAAAAGGGGTGTATGTCGGCCTTAAAGGACCGTCCCTTGAAACCCGGGCCGAAGTTCACTTTTTAAGGACCATTGGTGCCGATGCCGTGGGTTTTTCAACCATTCAGGAAGTCATTGCCGCGGTCCATGCAGGGATAAAAGTGCTCGGCCTGTCAACCATCACCAACATCAATGATCCGGACAACCCGATGCCGACAACCATTGACAAGGTTATCGCTGTTGCCGATAAAGCTGCCCCAAGACTTGAAGCGATTATCAAAAATGTCGTCGCAAAAATTTGTCAAGGTTTAACACAATGAATTATGATATTGTCATACACAATGGCACCGTTATCACGATGAATTCTAATGTTGATATGATCAATAGCGGTGTTCTTTGCATAAAAAAGGATACACTGGCTAAAATTGAACCACTTGAAAACCATACGACGCTTCCTGAAGGAAAAAAGATCATCGATGCCCGCGGCGGCATCATTATGCCGGGGCTTGTCAACACCCATACCCACCTTCCCATGGCACTGTTCAGAGGGCTTGCGGACGACCTACCCCTTTCCGTGTGGCTGAATAAACACATCTTTCCCGCTGAAGCGAATCATATTCACCCTGAAACAGTAAAACTCGGAGCCCTACTTTCGGGCGCGGAAATGTTACTGTCGGGGACAACGACCTGCTGTGACGGATATTTTTTTGAAGACAGTGTTGCAGCAGCAGTGAACGACATCGGAATGCGGGCGATATTGGGTCAGGGGATTATCGATTTTCCGGCACCAGGGCTCCCGAAGCCGGAGGACAACGTCGACAACGCTCTAAAATTTATACAAAAATGGAAAGACAGATCACCGCTGATCACCCCTTCGATGTTCTGTCACTCGCCCTATACCTGTTCCGAAACGACTTTAAAAAAGGCCAAGGATGCGGCTGACGGCAAAGGCGTGCTTTTCCAGATTCACGCTGCCGAAACCAAAGACGAATATGCATCCATTCAAACAAAACATCACACAACACCTGTAAAATATCTCGATAAAATCGGCGTTATCGATCAAAACACACTCCTGGTTCATGCGGTCTGGCTGACTGACGATGATATTGAAATTATTGCCAAACGCAGGGCTAGCGTTTCCCACAACCCTGAAAGCAACATGAAGCTTGCTTCAGGAATTGCACCGGTTCCAGCACTGTTAAAGGCCGGTGTAGCGGTGGGTCTGGGTACAGACGGGTGTGCCAGCAATAACAATCTGGATCTGTTCTCAGAGATGGATACGGCGGCCAAGCTCCACAAGGTAAACACCATGGATCCCACGGTGATGGATGCCGTTACCGTTTTGAAAATGGCTACCATTGACGGGGCGAAATCTTTGGGGCTTCAAGATATCATCGGTTCATTGGAAATCGGAAAAAAAGCGGATGTCATTATCATCGATACCCGGAAACCTCATCTCGTACCGGTTTACAACCCGGTGTCCCATATCGTCTATGCCGCACAAGGATCGGATGTTCAAGATGTCATTGTTAACGGAAAGATTCTTTTAAGAAACAAAGAACTGTTGGCATTTGACATGGAAGATATCCTTGGAAAGGTGGCAGATATCGCTTCGCGCATAAAATTTAAAAACTGAAATCCGATCTTACATTTAATCAAAGTGTGATCGTGCTTTTTTTATCGCCTCATTCAGAGATTGCCAGGCACTGTCTACGCCTTCTTTAATATCACGCCATGCTTCTTCACTGGCGTTATCGATTTGATCCAGCTTCTGTCTCATTTGTTCTCGCCGTTCCTGAAGGGTTTTTAATTTTTCCTCATATTTTTCCTTTACTTCAACCTTGGCTTGTTGTGTTTTGGCTTCTAATTTATTTCGTTCAATGTTCCATTTATAATTTAGATCATCGAATTTTTCCTTCATCTTTTTCAAATATGAACTTTTGGTTTCCATGATTTTCTCCATAAAATCATTCGTTGATAAAATGGCTTTTCTATCAGAAAAAATCGTTTATGCTAAAGATTGTCAGCGTCGGTAAGCCGGAATAACACTGTCATGTGAAGGTTTCGTATGCCGAACCGGTCTAAGGGAATCATTACAGCGTGATCCTTTGTAAGGCCCGGTGGAAAAGAGATAGAAACCGGCATCTCACCCGAAATATCACCTTCCCCCGCACATCGGGAACACTCATAAAAACCGAGTTCCCCGTAGCCTCGGCATGTTGGACAGATAGACCGCGCTGGCACCAATACTCTGGCAGTTCCTCCTCTAAATGCCTGGTCGCGAGTCAACGGGACCTCAAGTGTCAGGTTCTGAATTCTGCTGGTTTTCGGACGAGTCAGACTGGAAAAATTACTCCACAGCCAGTCAAAAATCTCATCGAACGACGGCGAAAAAGTCTGAAATGACCGAACAGGCGATATTTCCCCTAT
>JASFGF010000123.1:0-7544 GCA_050123915.1 Desulfobacterales bacterium
TTGAAGATGGTTCCCTGTGGGGTAATGGCTTGTTTTTTGATGAATCCGATACTGTCAATGGGGGAATAGTAATAATACAACGTCTCTTTTGTTGGTTCTGGTTCTCTGGGTTGAATCTCCTCGATGTTCTTTTTAATAAAATTATCAACTCCCTTTACATGAAAAAGGCGAATACGCTCACCCGGATAAATCCAGTGGGGATTGGAGATTTGACTGTTCTCGCTCCATAAGTTTGGCCATAGCCATGGGTTATCAGAAAATTGAGTTGATAGGTCCCAGAGCGTGTCCCCTTTTTGGACAGTATAATAAAAACCTGCTTCATGTTCCACAGTTTCAACAGTTTCCTGAGCAAAAAGATGAACTGGGAAAAGCAGCATTGCAACTAAAACACACAAGACCATCATTACCTGAGATTTTCTCTTATAAACCATGAGACACTCCGAGTTTTTTAATATTATTTTTTAATTAATTTTAGTATTATAACTCGGAAATTAGTAAGTTGTCAAGTTTTTCAATCTTTTTAAAAATAGAGATCATCAACAAAAAACCCCCATGCAAATAAAGCATGAGGGTTTTTAAATTTGGTGTTAACACGGACCGGGAGGATTACATCATTCCGCCCATTCCTCCCATTCCACCCATTCCGCCACCCATTCCGCCACCGCCTCCGGGCATCATGTCGGGTTTTTCTTCGGGTTTCTCTGCGACCATTGCTTCTGTGGTCAGCATCAATGAAGCAACACTTCCGGCATTTTGCAGTGCAAAACGAACGACTTTGGTAGGATCAATGACACCGGCTTCAATAAGATCTTCATAATTGTTGGTATCGGCATTAAAACCAAAAGCACCTTCACCTTGTTTAACTTTATCGATAACAACGGAGCCTTCAAAACCGGCGTTGTTTGCAATTTGTCTCAAGGGCTCTTCAATGGCACGCAATACAACTTTTACACCCAATTTCTGGTCAGCTTTGATCTTGATCTTCTCCAGCGCATCAATACAGCGAACCAGTGCAACACCGCCCCCAGGAACGATCCCTTCTTCAACCGCAGCTCGCGTCGCATTCAATGCGTCTTCAACACGTGCTTTCTTTTCTTTCATCTCTATTTCTGTGGCAGCACCCACATTAATGACCGCTACACCTCCGATGAGTTTGGCCAATCTTTCCTGGAGTTTTTCACGGTCGTAATCTGATGTTGTTTCATCGATCTGTGCGCGAATCTGCTTCACTCGGCCTTCCAGCGCAGACCGTGAACCTGCCCCGTCGACAATTGTAGTGTTGTCTTTGTCGATGTTGATGCGTTTCGCTTGTCCGAGATCAGATATTGTCAAGTTCTCTAACTTTATTCCAAGATCTTCCGAAACAACCTGGCCACCGGTCAAAATCGCAATATCCTCGAGCATGGCTTTGCGTCTGTCACCAAAACCCGGAGCCTTGACAGCTGCAACCTGAAGGGTCCCTCTCAGCTTGTTCACAACCAGTGTGGCAAGTGCTTCGCCTTCCACGTCTTCAGCAATAATGATCAGGGGTTTACCCATCTTCGCAATCTGCTCAAGAATTGGAAGCATGTCTTTCATGTTGCTGATCTTTTTTTCATTGATCAGGATATAAGGATCTTCCAAAGAAGCAAGCATCTTATCCGGGTCTGTCACAAAATATGGCGAAAGGTAGCCGCGATCAAACTGCATACCTTCGACAACCTCAAGGGATGTCTCCATGGCTTTCGCTTCTTCAACGGTAATGACGCCTTCTTTACCAACTTTATTCATAGCCTCGGCGATAATGTTTCCAATGGTTTCATCGTTGTTGGCAGAAATGGTGCCAACCTGGGCAATTTCACGCTGATCTTTCGTGGGTTTGCTGATCTTGTGAAGTTCTTTGACCGCAACCTCAACCGCCTTGTCAATTCCGCGTTTGATTGCCATGGGATTGTTGCCGGCCGCAACAAGTTTCTGGCCTTCTTCATATATCGCCCTTGCAAGAACTGTGGCCGTGGTGGTACCGTCACCAGCCATATCGCTGGTTTTGCTGGCAACTTCTTTCACCATTTGAGCACCCATATTTTCAAACTTGTCCTCAAGATCGATTTCCTTAGCGACGGTTACGCCGTCTTTTGTAATCGTGGGGGCTCCCCAGGATTTCTCAATAATAACGTTTCTTCCTTTAGGGCCGAGTGTTACGACGACCGAATTTGCAAGTGTTCTCACTCCGTTAAGCATGGCTTCACGGGCTTTCATATCGTATTTTATTTCTTTAGCCATCTTGGTCTTTCCTCCGTTTCGTATATTGATTATTCGATTACGCAGAGAACTTCTTGTTCGCTCATGATCAAGTATTCTTCTCCCTCAACTTTTATCTCTTGACCACCATATTTCCCGAACAAAATCCGATCACCTATTTTAACTTCAAGGGGAACACGTTTCCCGTCGTTATTAAGCGCACCCTTTCCAACCGCAACAATTTTACCTTCTGCCGGTTTTTCTTTGGCTGTGTCCGGAATGATAATTCCTCCCTTGGTCTTGGTCTCTTCCTCAACACGTTTTACCAAAATTCGATCATTTAACGGTCTGAGTTTCATTTTTCAATTTCTCCTTTTCTTTTTTAACAAATTATTTCAAATATAATCCTTCACAACGAAAACCAATCAAGAATTATATTATAGTGTTTAATCGGCAGGTTTTTTTGACTTTTTGGGTTTTTTGCTTGGATTATCTGAGCTTTGGCTTGTTTCTTGTTTTCCTTTATTTGAAGGCGTTGCCGAACTGCATGACTTGTTTGCATAGTCTGTTATATACCAACCCGTTCCCTTAAGGTGGAAACTACTGTGAGAAATAAGTTTATGGAGTTTCCCGGAGCAGTGCTTGCATTTGGCTAACGGTTTATCAGAAAATTTCTGGAGCACTTCATCGATTCTCCCACATTTCGAACATTCATATTCATATATGGGCATTCTTGAAAAACCTCCTGATGAACAAAAAAATAGTTCTCTGTAAATCAAATTTTAGTGATGCACTTCATTCGTAAAATCACGCTTAATATATGCAATTTTTTATCATTGTCAAGGCATACCCGGCACTTTTTTTGAATTAAAATTTTCGCAAATCATCAATTGGTTTTCGCCATTTTTCATAAAACTTCAATACATTCTCCATTCCAAAAATTTTTACAGACTTGAGTATGTCATGTGTGGTTTCATGGACATGCGCCTCTTCTGTCATCATTTCTTCATGAGATGCCTCAAAATTCTGAAGAAATTTGCTGAACCTTAAGATGTGAATGAGTTCATGAGCAACGATATAGAGGATAAATGGAAAAAGTTCTATATCTGACGAATCTTTTATGGCTGCAAGGATCGCATGATCTTGAAGACATATTTTATAAAAATCATATGTTGATGAGCCTAAGGATGAATTCTTTCGCCAACCCCTATACCGGATAACTTGTGCAAACGGTCCGTGAACGATCTCTTCGGGAGAAAGATCGACCAGCGTTTTGACATCATATGCGCATGCCGCAGACCACTGACTGGCCGACATTTTATAGAAATTACTGACAAGTTCCTCGGCCATTGCCACACAATTATTTATAATGCCGATCTGATTCGTATTAAATTTGTTCAGTTTCTCCATAAGAATCATTATTCATCAAAAAAAATGTAGACATCGTTTTATTTATAATGTATTTAACATCTTTTATGAATAAAGAAAATACCGATTGGAGGTGATCTGTTGGGTAGTGTTGTAAAAAAACGAAGAAAAAAAATGAGAAAACATAAACATAGAAAGCTGTTGGCACGTACACGCCATCAAAGAAGAAAGGGCAAATAAACTTTACCTATAAGCTTCTATGCCTGTAAAAAAGCACCCATTGATGAACGCAAACGCTCTCAAAGATTCCGGTGCTTTTTCTTTTCCTTTATTATGGTTTGCCGGAATAACTTTTTAAGTATTTAAAAAATTCCGAGTCTGTTGAAAGCACAAGCGAGCTGTCTTTATCAAAGGCATCGCTGTATAGTTCAAGTGTTTTGACGAATGAATAAAAATCAGGGTCGATGCCATAGGCGTTAGCGTATAGCTTTGTTGATTCGGCATCGGCCTTGCCTTTGATTGCCTGTGCTGTTCTGTAAGCTTCGGATGTGATTCTCTTTAGATCCCTTTCCTTTTCACCCAGTATTTTTTGGGCTTCACCCTTTCCCTCTGATCTGAATTTTTCGGCAATCTGCTTCCGCTCCGCAATCATTCGGCCATACACCGAATCTCTAACCTCTTCCACATAGTTTATCCGTTTGATTTTCACATCAACCAGTTCAATGCCAAATTTGGCCAGCTTCGGCTGGGCCTGCTCCATTATTTGCTTGGTAATCTTTTCCCGACCGGTTTCGATCTTATAGGATGGTCTTTCCTTGATGTCTTCGAGCCCAACTTCATAGGTATCCAGTTCTCGGTTGGACTTACGAACTGTTTCAATGAGCCTGTTTTCAGTAATAAGGTTACGCACTGCAGGATCAATGATATCGTCAAGCCTTCCCTGAGCACTTATGGTGTTGTTGACCGTCTGAAAAAACGTTATGGGATCAACAATTCTCCATCTGGCAAATGCATCCACCCAGATATAGGTTTTATCCAGCGTTGGAACCTGGCCGGGATCACCATCCCATTCTAAAAGATTTTTAGGAAAATAAGTGGCGTTTTGAATAAAGGGAACCTTAAAATACAAACCGGGCTCCGTCTTCGGTTTGCCGACGACTTTTCCGAATTGAGTGACAACCACCTGCTCTGTTTCATCCACCACATACGCGGCGGTAAAAACGAAAAGAATCGCAACAACCGCAACAACGAGTATAACGAGTTTAGTTTTCATTATTTATCACCCTTTTGTTTGCCAAGATTTAGTAAAGGGAGGACATTTTTCTGATCTGAATCAATGATATATTTATCTCCAATTTTGGGGAAAAGGTCTTTCAAGGTTTCAAGATAGAGTCTCCTTTTGGTTACATCTTTGGCCTTTGCGTATTCTGAATAAAACGCTTTAAATCTGGCAGCATCACCTTTGGCCCGGTTAACCCGGTCCAGTGAATATCCTTCAGCAGCCTTTATGGTTCTTTCTGCTTCACCCCTGGCCGCAGGGATGGCTTTGTTATAATCCTCTTTGGCCTGATAGATCATTTTTTCTTTTTCCTGGGTGGCCTGGTTGACTTCGTTGAATGACGGCTGTACCGGACCGGGAACATTGGTTTTTTTCATTTCAATGGTTACAATATTAATCCCGGATTCAGCGTTATCCATCTCCGCCTGCAAGACTTCTCTCGATTCAATGGCAATCTCCTCTCGCTTGCTGATCACTTCGTTGATGCTCCTGTCACCGACGACAAGCCGCATGGCCGCTTCTGACATATCGATAAGGAGTCTACGAATATCATGGACCTTAAACAAGAATTTGTACGGATCTTTTATTCGATATTGTACAATCCATGGTACCAGAGCCACGTTTAAATCTCCGGTCAACATGAGGGCAACATTTGCACCTTCACTGCCGGCAAAGGTCCGTCGACGGGTATCTTCTGTCCGAAGAGAACGAAAGCCGAATTCCTCTTTATATACTCGACGAACTTTGACTTTTGTCACCTTCTCAATTCCGGATGGCAACTTGAAATTAAGGCCGGGTTGAGTGATGCGTACATATTTCCCGAACCGCTGGACAACGCCGACCTCGTCAACGGCAATGGTATAGAACATGGACGAACCAAAAAATATAAGAGCGAAAAGAAGAATTAAAAGAGGGCCGCCGGGCAGTTTAAACTTTTTGAATTTTTCGACCAGGTCGTCCATTTTAGGAGGAACCATTCCTCCTTCCTTTCCATCTTGCTGTTTTTTAAGTTTTTCCCAATCCCAATTCATAGATTTCTTTCCTGTTAATTTGTATTAAAATCCTTAAATCTCTTATTAATTTAAGTTACCAATCCCTTCAAGTCAAGAAAAAACAATCGATATGGGAGTCGCCACTTTTAAATGGTGATCATTGATTAATGCGTAGAAAATTTCTTTCGATTTCGTCTAATTGATTCTTGACAACCTAACCCATCACTTTATAGTTCCTTATATTATGGCAAAAAGTAAAAAAAATAGCGAATTTGTGCACATCGGGGATATTTTAGATGGTGTTTTAAAAACCTGTCGAAGTGATTGCGATCAGGAGCTGTCAAAGGTTTGGGGCCTATGGGAAAGCGCTGTGGGAGATGTCATTGCAAAAAATACCAAGCCAGAGGCTTTCAAAGGGAAACTACTTCTGGTACGTGTAAACAGTCCCCCATGGATGCACCAACTCCAATTTTTGAAAAAAGATATAATTAACAACGTCAACCAGGCATTGGGGAAAGAATTGGTACAAGATATAAAATTCAAAATCGGACCGGTTTAATTAAGATGAAATCACTGACCACAGATTCCTTCTTTAACGGTTGCATACAGGTTAAGCAGAATCGGTCCGGCTATCGTTTTTCTATAGATGCTGTTTTACTGGCCTGGCATGCCGACCCGGGCCCAAATGATACCATCCTCGACTTAGGTACAGGTTGTGGTATTATCCCCATGATACTGGCGTATCGACATCCCGAAGTCAAAATTTACGGTATCGAAGTGCAGACGGAACTTGCCGATATCGCGAACCTCAATATTACAGAAAATGGTATGAAAGATCAAATTACCATCCTCTGCAGAGATATGAAAACACTAAAACATGAGGATACTTCAGGGCCCGTGGATCTGGTCATCAGCAACCCGCCCTTCAGAAAATCAAAATCCGGCAGGATCAACCCGAATCAGCAGCGTGCAATTGCACGCCATGAAATAAAGACGACGCTTTACGATGTCGTTGAAACTGCACGCAGGATGTTAAAAACTTCTGGAAGGTTTGTCATGGTCTTCCCTGCCGGGCGTCTGACGGATATTCTTACCCAAATGCGCGCTTTAGGAATAGAACCAAAGTCGGTTCGAATGGTACATTCAGAAAAAAACACAGAGGCAAAAATGATTCTCGTTGAAGGAAAAAAGGGCGGACGTTCAGGGCTGAAGATCGGTTCGCCCCTGATTATTTATCAGGAAAACGGTTCTTATTCCGATGAGATTAAAAAAATATTTAATCCTTAGCGTTCTTTAAAGTGATCCGTTTTCAAGAAGCTATTTAGTGTCCGTCCATAAATGAGGATTTTTGTTCATGATCCCCCGTTGAAAAGAACGGGATAAAAAGGCGTGCGAAAAAAATAACCATCCCGTTGAAGTACCGGAACAAGCCGGCATATAATTGATATTCCGAGGATTATTTTTTGAGAATAACGCAGCGTTTGGACAAAAAGACCATTTATGGACGGAGACTGTTCATCACCTGGCCGGTTATTACCTTTGGGAAAAAATAAGTGGCCTTACGCGGCATAATCAGACCTGAATTGGCAATATCACGAACCTGCTGAATTTTTGTAGGATTCAGTATAAAAGCAATGTCATGTTTTCCGGCGAAGACTGCATCTATAGCTTCTTCAGCAATACTC
>JASFGF010000124.1:0-7543 GCA_050123915.1 Desulfobacterales bacterium
CAGAGCCCAAAGAGGCTTGAAAAACCATGACAATCCCAGAAAAGATGCTGAAGATGACAAAGGGGTGTTAACATTTATGGTTTCAGCCCATCCGGTGGTTTTGCCACATCAACAAACCTTGCGGCGTAAGGATTGGAAATCGATACAGCAGTCGATTCTTTCCCAGCAAGAAGTCCTTTCAGCGCTGTCACACGATATCGAAAAGGATCTTATAAACATCGCCGACGGGTTTCGAAGTAAAATGGGAACCTGGACCAAAATTCGACAGATGTTTGCCGCATTTTTAAACGTGGTGCCGGCAACGGTTGCCGTCACCTATATCCTTTCAACAGGAGATCCTGTGGGTGCTGTGGGAATCAAGGTGAAGCTCACCGGACTGTTCGGGCTCCATGATCTTTATGCCCTTATTGCGATTCCAGCCACGACCGGCCTAAAAAAGGCAGACCAGAATCAGCTCAAAGAGATGCTGGGCCCCATTATCCAGACCTGGCTCAACAACAAGCTCAAAGCGGTTCAGGATCTTTTCGAAAAAGAGATCACCGGCCATATGATTCAACATGCAACAGACGCGCTCCAATCGTCCGATTCTCTGATCACACAGATCCAGGATCAAATTGCAATCTGTAAAAAGGCAATGATATCATGATGATTTCAAATGTACAGACCGGCGCCATCAAGGCCTTGGGAAAAATAGAAGGCTTTAAACATGACGTTCGAATGCTTTGCAATGCCATTGACCGGGCGCCCATGTGGCAACCCGGGGCGGGCATTAAAAAGCAGTGTGATGAAGTGCTCCGCATGATCGATGCCCTCGAGGCACGCTTTGAACGCAAACTCATTGTGACCATCATCGGCCCGTGCGGCTCCGGAAAATCGACGCTGCTAAATGCCCTGGCACAAGTGGATAATCTGTCCGAAACCGGACACCGGCGGCCCACCACCCAGAGTATCGTTGTCCTCAGCCGCGACACAAAAGATGCCGATCATTTAAAAGAACAACTCGGTGTTTCACATGTGGACATGCGATCGAGTCCGGCGGCGGCCTCACTCGAGCATGTCCTGTTGATCGACACTCCGGATACGGACAGCACCCAGCAGGAAAAACACATTCACCTGGTCCAAAACGCCATTGCCGTTTCAGACATTCTCGTTTGCATGTTTGATGCGGAAAATCCAAAAAGAAAGGATCACGTGGATTTTCTGGCCCATTACGTGCGCCTGTTCAACGGAGACGCCCTGGTGGTAGTCATTAACAAATGCGACCGTCAGGACAAAAACGAGCTGATCCAGATCATTGTGCCGGAATTTTGGGAATTTATCAAAACCGCCTGGGAAAAACCCATACAAAAGATATTCTGTATCTCCGCCAGACAGCACCTGCAAGACCCTCAATGGGATCCTGCTGCCCGTCCAAAGCACGATTTTGATGAGTTTATCGAGTTAAAGCAAATGATATTCGGCACCTTCAACCAGCCGGGATACAGCATCGACCGCAGAATCGAAAACGCCCAAAGCCTTCACGACTACATTTTTGAAGAAATCACCCTTGAAATTAAAAAGGATTCAAAAATACTGAAGGAAACGAAAGAACAGATCCGGGAGGCTGAGAAAAACGCCTTGAATGCGGCACTTTCAGCCTTTAAAAAGGGTGATTCCAAACGAATGCTTGGCATCAACGTTCTTGTGTATCAAAAACTTGCCCAACGCTGGCTGGGCCCGGTGGGATGGCTCATAGCCATGTGGGCTCGAATCTTAATTTTTGGAACCGGCATCGTGGCCATGTTCAGGTTCGGCAACCCCATTCGCCAACTGGCCGGTATGGTGTCTTCCCTGTTTCACTTTAAAGAATCAAAAGCTGCCACCACCGAAGCCGAAAGGTCCGACTGGATCGATGTTGCCATGAGAGACTTTCGGCTCTCTATTTTGCAGGAATGGCCCGACATTGCCGAATCCCTTGTCAACGCCCGGTTCGACACGCGTGTTAGAAAGATCGACCATGTGCTGTCAGACAACATTACCTTGAACCAGGATTTAAATTCTCTCTGGGGCGATGCACTGGATCACACCATGGAAACCGCATCGCAAAATCTGAGCGCTTTGTTTTTGCAGATTCTTTTCAATCTGCCGGTGATCGGCATCCTTGGGCATGTGGGTTGGATCACGGCCAGGGATTATTTCACCGGCCAATACCTATCTTCTGATTTCTTTCTACACGCATTTTTAACCATCGCCATCACGTTGTTTTTAAGTTTTTTTGTGTTTCAGGGGTGTGTCCGGCTGGCAGCCGGCCCCGAACGTATCACCCGCAGGGCCTTTGAAAAAATGAAACACCGGGTGGAGCAGTTCCAGCCCATATCCATGAACCCGGTGGGAGAACAAATCGACACATTGTTAACTCTTGAGTCTATCGATCCATTAAAGTGAGCTAAAGTTAAGAATGCTGGTTTATGTCAAACTCATACTCACCGCCATTTTCTGGGGCGGTACATTTATCGCCGGCAGGGTGGTGGCAAAAGATGTGGGGCCCTTTTCCGCAGCATTTTTTAGGTTCTTCATTGCCTCGATTTTTCTTGTTTTATTTACATACAAAATCGAAGGCAAACTGCCGGTTTTACGACAAAGACAAATCATCCCGGTGTTTCTTTTGGGAATGACCGGGGTATTTTTATACAATGTGTTCTTTTTTAAAGGGCTCAAAATCATCCATGCCGGACGGGCAGCCGTCATTATCGCCGGGAATCCCATCTTCATTACCCTGTTTTCCGCGTATTTTTTTAAAGAAAAATTGAACCTGATCAAATTGATCGGCATTATCCTTTCGGTGTCCGGTGCCGTGATCGTCATCTCAAAAGGGAGCTTTACTGAAATTATCAATGGCGGTGTGGGATGGGGAGAAATTTTCATCTTTGGATGCGTCTTTAGCTGGGTGGCGTATTCGTTGATCGGAAAGGCGGTCATGGACAGACTGTCACCTTTGGCAGCGGTATCTTATTCCTCGGTAATCGGGACATTTTTATTGTTTTTCCCGGCATTTTTTGAAGGTGCCATGCAAAACTTTCGTCATTACTTTCTTGTGGACTGGGTGAGCATGTTTTACCTTGGGTTTTTCGGAACCGTCATCGGGTTTGTCTGGTATTATGAAGGCATAAAAAAGATCGGGCCCATGAAGGCAAGCCTGTTTATCAATTTTGTTCCCATCAGCGCCGTGGTGATGGCATTTTTCATTTTAGATGAGCCCATCACCCTGTCGCTGCTCATCGGTACCCTTCTGGTCTGCTCCGGTGTGTATCTGACGAACAAAAGATTCACCCCGGATCTCATTAAGTCGACCGTATAAAACATGTCTTTTTTGGATGAAGGAGTTTGAGAATGAATATTGTGGATCAAAAGTATCTATTACCCACATCGATCATCGACAGCGATCATCCGACTGTTATCGAATATGCCAATGAAACCGTAAAAGATACAGGCAGCGATCCGGTTGCCCGAGCTGTAACACTTTATTATGCGGTCCGGGACAATATCTGGTATGATCCCTATTATCCTTTTTACCTTCCGGAGCATTACCGGTCCAGCAATATCATCGATTCCGGCCGGGGATTCTGTATCAGCAAGGCCGGCCTCTTGTGTGCCCTTGGAAGGGCCTGCGGTATTCCCTCCAGAGTGGGGTTTGCCACGGTTAAAAATCATCTGGCCACCCCGAAGCTTCTGGAATTTATCGGCTCCGACCTGTTTGTCTATCATGGATACACGGAATTTTATCTATCCGGAAAATGGATCAAGGCCACCCCCACGTTCAATATCGAATTGTGCGAAAAGCATCATGTCACTCCCCTTGACTTCGACGGCCGGCAAGACGCCATCTTCCATGAATTTAATCAGGAACAAAAACAGTTCATGGAATACCTGGAGTATCACGGAACTTATTCGGATATCCCCATTGACAATATCCTTGATGAATGGAAAAAAGTGTACGGTGAGGATCGTATCCGAAAATGGATGGATAATTTTGAAAAAACAGGTACAACCAACCCGGATTAACAGCATCGTAACCCCTGATCCTTGAGCGTGTCTTTTGTCCTTTCACCCCTAATTTTTAATCCCTTTTCCTTAATCCTATATTCTATTTCCTTTTTCCTATTTCCTATTTTCTATGGATTTAGAGCCGCTATAAACAGGAAAAATCAGCCACCAATGGCAAAAAACGGCAAATTTTACCGGCCTGTAAGATAGTCCGCCTGGAGCCATTTCTCCACAACCTTTTGTAATTAAAAATAAAACAGGCATTTCTCGGATCGGTACAGTTTTTGCTCTCTATCTAACAAACACAGTTATCGATAAAACAATAATAACCATTTACTGTACCGACGGGATGAATGGTAATCTCAGCGTATCAAGTAAATAATGTTCTTCGAGTTTATGGAGACCAGCTTTGTCAAAGCATGACCTCTAACCGGGCAGGGGGCACCGATACCAACGCACCGGATAGGATCAGTATCTCTACAAAGACCAGACGGAAAACGATTATTGATGATATTATCTCAAATATTATAGAAAGAATCACTCAATTCGGACCGCATGATATCGTTGAAAAAGAGCTATTTAAAAGGCTTGAAAGTGAACATGGACAACCTTTGGCCCTTAATGAGGACCGCCACAATAAACTTATATTCAAGGAAATCGATGGAAATGGTGAAACCATAAATTCGCTTTCAATCGAAAATTCCAAATTCTTAAAGGACAAATTATTGGTAATAAGCAAGGAAAGCACAGAAAAAATATGAGATAGATATTTAAGGATTATATCATGAAAAAAATTAGGGCCATACGTGAAAACAAGATGAGAAAAGACATCATCGATTATCTTATTGGATTTCCATTATTTGATAATCTCAAGGGAAACCAACTCAATATTGTTGCAGAACATATGAATTATTATGAGATCGATAAGGGTGAAATCCTTTTTAAAGAAGGGGATAAAGGGGATTATATCTGTTTTGTATTGGATGGCGTCATAGATGTTCTTAAAAAATCCGTAACCGGTGAAAGTATCGTAATTTCCGTTTTACCGAAGGGGCGTTCTTTTGGTGAAATGTCAATTCTTGATAACTTCCCTAGATCGGCGACGGCAAAAGCCCGTACGAAATCCTCGTTTCTCACATTAACCCAGGCGAGTTTTGATACGATACTTAAAGACTATCCTCAAATCGGCATCACAATTCTCAAGGGAATCTCAAGGATACTCAGTCAAAACCTGCGTCAGACATCCTCCAGGCTAGCTGATTATATATTGCCGATTGCATAATTAAATGATTTATTATTTTTCCTCCTTCAGGATGCAGAAAAGATTAGGCAACTGCAAACCATTAAGGTGCGTTATTCTGTTTTTGGGTTCAACACCCCGCGTCTTACTGCGCCAATATTAAAGATAACCAATCAATAGATAGCGTATAAAAAAAATTAAATCTGAATTTTCTATAAAATCTCCAAGTCCCCTAAAGTCCTTTGCGGATTCAAATTCTGAAACTCCAATTGAATGAAAACGCACGATGGTGTATTATTGGTATGTTATCGATTGTTAAAACCTAAATTGATAACATAGACTGACCCGACCCCATTCCATGACCAATAGAGGATTCGAAGATGCTTATTTTGTTCTGGCTTGCAATAATTTCACTTTTTTTGACGGTTGTTGGTACACTGGAAGCTGCTTTGGGAATGCGTCGAATGACTGCCCTTGATGATGTTCCGCCTTTACAACAGGAAAATGTTCCGAAAGTTTCCGTTATTATCCCGGCATGTAATGAAGCGGCCACCATTGAACCGGCCTTGAGATCCATACTGTCCCTGGATTATGCCGATCTGGAAGTCATCACTGTCAATGATCGCTCTGTAGATGGAACCGGCGTCATACTCGAGCAGATGCAAAAACAATATCCAGGCTTACGGGTCTATGATATCTCCGAGCTTTCTGAAGGTTGGCTGGGAAAAAATCATGCGCTTCAGTATGGTGCCGAACGGTCCTGGGGAGAATATCTTCTTTTTACCGATGCCGATATCGTCATGGAAAAGTCTTCCCTTGCCAGAGCCATGCACCATATGATTGAAAACAAACTGGACCACATGAGCATGTTTTTCAAAAACATCGCTCCCGGCGGACTCTTGAATGCACTTATTCTGGACGCCGGCGGCGCACTCATGCTGTTGCTCAAACCCTGGAAGGCAAAAGATCCGAACAGCAAGCGATATATGGGCGTTGGTGCGTTCAATCTCGTCAAGTCTGCTGTCTACAAAACAATAGACGGCCACAAAACCATTGCCATGCATCCAATCGATGATGTGATGATTGGGAAGGTGATTAAACACAGCGGTTTTTCACAGGATTGCCTTCTTGGTCACAACTTTATACAGGCTGAATGGTATGTTACTGTACGCGAGCTGATTAACGGCTTAATGAAGAATACTTTTGCATTTTACAATTACAAGATGACCCATGTGTTGTTTGGCGTCTTTATTGTTGTGATCACAAATATCCTGCCGCTCTTGGCGTTCTTTTTTACCTCCGGAATGACCCAAGGCCTTTTCGGAGCTGCGGTTATGGTCCGTATTTTATCTTTTGCCAGGGGATTTTCAATGACAGGCATCAATCCCTGGTATTCGGTCTGGGCGCTTGTCACGCCTTACGTCTACATATACATCGCATTAAAAGCTGCCATAACAACGACAATAAACAAAGGGATTATTTGGCGGGGCACCTATTATTCTCTTGATGAATTAAAGGCGAATCTTCAAAGGGCCAAGATGTAGAAAAACCTGATCGAAGCTATAGCCGGCGGAATTGCTGTCGGAGTGCAAAATCGCCGATGACAAGTGCTGCCATAGATTCGACGATGGGAACGGCCCGCGGGACCACACAGGGATCGTGGCGCCCTTTGGCTTCCAGCACAGTTTTCCTGCCTTCGAAATCCACTGTTTCCTGCGGCAGGCTGATTGTAGCCGGCGGCTTAAATGCTGTCCGGAAGACAATCGGCTCGCCGTTGGTAATGCCCCCTTGAACACCACCACTGAAATTTGTCGTTGTCCCTAGCCGACCCGCTTTTAAAACAAAAGGATCATTGTGCTGAGACCCGAACATGCGAGTACCGGCAAAACCGGAACCGATCTCGAACCCCTTGGTTGAGGGTATGGAGAGCATTGCCTGGGCGAGTTTGGCTTCCACTTTATCAAATACCGGTTCACCCCAACCCGCCGGCACATTTCGGCATACACACGTGATTATTCCACCAACGGAGTTGTCTCTTTCCCTGACGTTATCAATGAGCTGAACCATTTTATCTGCCGTTTTCCCATCAGGACAACGAACCGCAGTTTGATCGACATCTTCTCTAGAAATGACGTCCTCATCAACACGAGACGCCTCAACTTCTCCGACAGCATGCACCCATGCAACGATTTCTATTCCGAATGTTTCATACAAAAATTTATCGGCAATGGCCCCTGCCGCAACACGACCGACAGTTTCACGGGCACTGGATCTGCCTCC
>JASFGF010000125.1:0-7530 GCA_050123915.1 Desulfobacterales bacterium
TTAAGGTAATCGGCTAAAGATGAAACAGATCTGAAATTGCTGGGAAAATCCTGGTATTCCCTCACCAAAAATGCGGAAACTTGTATTTTGTCGGATTCGATATCCTCGGGATTAACGCCATAGTTGCCGATGAGGGGATAGGTCATTGTGACCATTTGACCGCTGTAAGAGGGATCGGTAAGAACCTCCTGATAGCCGGTCATGCTGGTATTAAACACGATCTCACCCCCGGTTTCGCCCGGGCCGGTAAAACTTTGGCAGGGAAAGGTTCGTCCGTCTTCAAGGGCTAAAATTGCTTTCATATCCGTTTCCACTTAACACATTGAATCAGCAAATCAATATAAATATGGCCGGATTATAACATATGGCCATATCATAAAAAAACAAGGCCGGTAAATTATACCGGCCCTTAAGTTATATATCGTTGTTAACCATTTTCCTCTTAATTTATGCAGATTTTAGACTTTCATCATCCTGCCAGTCTTCGCCCCATTCTTCGACTGCCACAGATTCCTTGGCCAAAACATCGAGCGTTACCGCCTGTACTTTTCGATATACTTCGGTATAATCTTTCTTGTGACCCTTTACTGTCAAAAGATCATTTTCAATGGAAATGCCGAAAAGCCTTTCGTTTTCTTCCAGATAAGGAAGTATGAGTTCCCAATCCGCAGAACTCAGATCAACGAACTCGCCGCCGTTCAACTGGTCGGCTACAAGCTTATGATCAGGGTCTCTCAAGTAGATAGCGCCCCCAGAAGCCAAAGAGAAGAGATTAGAACCAGGATAAGGAGAGACCTGATCGATGACGTTGGCGTCTTCATCGAACTCAATGCCGTTGAGAATAACAAATCCGCCGCCGTTCAAAGGATCGCCAGCCATAAACGATTCTGCCAAATAATCGAGACAGGTGCCGTTGATGACTACCCGGGGATGACCCACGGCATTGATCAACGGGCGACCGGCCGCATTGCCCAGCACATAGACTTCTCCGCCCTTGGCGCCATACATGAATGTCTGGCCCACATCGCCATATATGACCAGTTTGCCGCGCTTCATGATCTGGCCCAGTTGATCCTGGGCATTTCCGTGAACATATATTTCCAACCCGTCGATACCCGAAGCCAGGTAATCGCCGGAGCTGTCATAAACATCGATTCTTACACCGTCAGAGTCTTTTGACAGGCTACAGCCACAAAAGCGTTGTCCCTTATACCCGTAACAAATGAACTGTTTCCATCCAAGTTTATAGGCCGCACATAGAAGACGCGAGTCACAATCTTTTCCTTCAGGCTGAAAATCTCTGGCATTGATTACTAAAACTTTTTCATCATTTAAAGGAGAACGTAATGTGTGTCGTTTTTCCCAATCAATATAACGGTATCGGCTGGATGTGTTTTGATCCAAATCCGGAGAGGCATTAAAAATCGACGTGAGGCACTCTTTGATCATTTGCAATATAGCGCTGCGCTTCTTATCTCCGGTGGGAAAGCGACGGTCCATAAGATGGGTCAGGATTTCTATGGATTTAGACTTGGCGTCGTCACTATCTTTCGCGATGATTTCAAGCTCTTTTACAAAGTACCTGATGGATGCGTAATCCCAGTCGGTCATCTGACGGCAGCAATATCGTTTGAAATCAGACAGGTCATCACGCGACAGTCCCTCTTTCAATTTTTTGGTGATGTCTTCGGTATGTTTCGGTGCGGAAAGTTCAGGTGTTATTTTATAGGGTTTCTGATGATCCGGCGTCTTGACAACATCACCGAATTTGTTTGTGCAAATCAATTCTTTAGAGCCATTCCCTTTGCCGGCGTCTTTGACAGTAAAAATAAATGCACCGCCATCGGTGGCACTTCCGCCACGTGCATTCCAGTATTTGTCGGCAATGGGGCAAAAGCGGCTGTCCTCGGCGGCTAGGTTCTGCAACGTGGCATCAATGGCCTGTTTTTCCGAACAGATGAGGCCGATCTGAACGTCGCCTTCCTGGAGAGCAAATACTTGGGGACGCAGCATGGACGTATCCGTAATGCCGATCAACTGAAAATAGTTTTTATACGGATTGTTTCGGGCAATGATAAAAAACCAGGGCCCGTCCGGGGAAGCGTGGATATGGGCAGCCTGGATGTAGCGGTAAATATGCTGTTTTTCAGGCGACAACAGATCGAAATCGTATTCAGAAGTGGGCGCCAGGGCTTCAATGATATACTCCATGGGATACTCAAACGTTCGGTTAAACAGATCGAGGAGTAGAACAGAAACTTCGGTATCTGTTAAAAACTGTGGAAAAATATTGTGCTGTTTTAAGTATTCGCTGACCGCATGGTAGTTGGCAAAGTCACCATTGTGAACCAGCGCTTCATCCAGCCCGCTAAAAGGATGCGCTCCTCCGGGATGCCAGACCCGTCCCTTGGTAGGGTAGCGCTGGTGGGCAATCCATCCGTGAGCTTTAAAATCTTCCATACAGTAGTATTGGGTGGCTTGCTCGGCATACCCGACGATTTTTAAGATCATTATATTGCGACCGTGGGACAAAACAAAGGCCTGCTTTTCTCCCAAAGACGCATAAAATTTTTGGTTTAATTGAAAGGAGTTCTGGTAGATAAATTCATCTTCAGCCCGCATGGGATCCAAATCCTGAAGGGAATTTTCCGTAATAAAACGGTCCAGAATATCCGGTTTTACCCGTACAAAATAACGCCAGACATCCGGAGGCTTGACCTCTAAACCTTCTACTTCTCTGTAGTCATCAAGGGTGGGGATTCTTTCCGCTTTATGAACTTCCATAAAGGGGTTAATGGCGGATTCTTCTACATCCGGCCGGGAAGCCGGATCAAGAAGGGCGACTTGAAGCAGATAATGGGTGTCCAGGATTTTTTGGCTGACGCCCAAATGTTCTGCGGAAAGCCCCACAGCAGCGATACCGCCACCTTTGCCGTTTCCGCGATTATGCATCTGAACCGATGGTTCATAAATATGACGACCCCGAACCGGGATAGATGAAATAAAACCGGTGACACCGCATCCGCCCTCTTCAGCAGGCTTTTTAGAAGAGATTGTACCATGGGGCAAACGAGCCCGAGATTTTAATATGTTTTTAATTGTTGAGTCAAAACCGTAAAACATAATTTGTACCTTTATTCGTTAGTAAAACACTTTGAAATGCTTAGTCCGGACGATTCCCGCAAGCGGGACAAGCCGGTAGTTTGAAAATTAACGATTGAATATTTGTTGTACCGCTTCGCTATATCTTTTCCATTAATAAAGTTAAGCAGAATTCCTTAAATTTTCAATCTTCAATCGAAAATCATCCATTATTTATGACAGAAAAATTATGTATTCTATTCTTTTTGTCACCAAATGCACAAAATTGACAAATAGCGTATTAAATTATTAACTCTGCTTGGGGTGCCGGTTGATATTTTGATCTTTCTTCTTCATCCAGATAATCGAGATGGACCAGAAGATCGGATCTGCCCACCAGTTCTTTGATGCTTTTGAGGCCGTATTGCCTTAGAATTTCGCACCACTGTTTCCGCCAGGCCGTGTACATGTTGACGATTCGTTGGGTGGCCCAATCTTCGGTGATCATGATACCCAGTTCATGATCCGTCGTTGCGATGCCTCGGGCACAACCCCGTCCGCTTTCGCAATGACCGCATCGAACACATTCCAAGGCAACCAGCTCCGCAGTACCGATGACGACGCCGTCCGCCCCCAGTGCAATGGCCTTCGCCACATCCAGTGCATTGCGAATGCCGCCGCTGGCAATCAAGCAGACTTTATCTCTAACGCCTTCGTCCTTTAAAAAATTATGCACTTTGGGGATGGCGTACTCAATGGGCATGGCAATATTCTTTTTTGCAATATCCGGCGCAGCACCGGTGCCGCCGTAACTGCCGTCTAAATGTACAACATGGGCTCCGGCATAGTAGCTTCCCACTGCCACCATGTCCACATCCGTTGGCGTAGAAACTTTGACGGACACAAGTACGCGTGGATTGATTTCTTTTACCCAGTCCACGTGCTTTTTGTGATCTTCCACAGAATAGACGCTATGAAACGGAAACGGTGAAAAGAGGGCATTCCCCACCACTGTTTCCCTCATGGCCGCAACTTCGGGGGTTACTTTATCGCCCAGCAAGTGGCCGCCCAGTCCGGGTTTGGCGCCTTGGGCATATTTGAATTCCACCATGGGCGCATGCAAAATGGTTTCTTCTCTGACACCGAATAAACCGGTGGCAATCTGGGTGATGACATGCTCGGCGTATGGGACCAATTCCTGGGGATAACCGCCTTCTCCCGTGCAGGTCAAGGTGTTCAATAACTTGGCCGCTCTTGCTCTGCTGACCATGACTGACAACGCGGTAGAGCCGTAAGACATGCCACCGCCGTAACAGGGGATGCCATTGATTACCTCCGGACGGCCGTCACCGCGTTTATTCAATATGATGCTGGTGTCGATGTCCTCATCGCCGAGGTTCAGGTAGTCCGCCGATTCCGGTGTTTTGAAGCGGATTTTATCAAAACCGCCACCTGAGTTGCCAAGGTTGTATTCCAGATCAACAACCGGTAGGTTAGCGGTTTCCGCCATTTCCCAATGTGCAATGAGCATCTCTGATGTCCAGCGATAATCTCCTAAAGTTTCCAGAATAGGATTGCGTCGAAGCGTCAGGGCCTGTTCCGGACAACGGTCTATACAGAAGAAATCATTTTCTTTGCATTTAAAGCCGATACATTTGTAATCTTTAGGGCGTAACGGTTTTGAGTAGATGTCATATCTCGGATGTACGCCATAAGGACACAATTGGGCGCACAACCCGCATGAAATACATCGGGCATTTCGCCGGACGGTGTATTTCCCGATGGGATTGCGAAACCGGTCCGGTACATGAACAGTTTTCGGGAATTGAAAGTGAATGTTATTTTTTTCCATGATTTATTTTAATCCTGCTATTTTTCTTTTTCCGAATATGGGACCGAAACTTTCCATTTCAAGATCCTCAAACCACATGGAGCGGCCGACCTCACCCCTGAGTCTTCTCGCCTCTCGGATTCCCATGGCGCCCATGACTTCGATGAGCTGGTTATGCCATGCACCTATCAGGTTGACCATTCTCTGGCTGCCCCATTGGGGATTGATGGTGTTGTCTATTTTTGCAGGGCATGAAAGGTCTTTTCGACAACGGTAACACAATCTGCATTCCAGAGCGATGAGCAGGGGGATATCCACAATGACGCCGTCGGCGCCGCAAATGATCGCTTTGGCCATATGCTCTGCCATGGCGATTCCACCCGAAAATACCAGGTTGACTCTTTGTCTGACGAAACCATTTACGAGTGCCAAGTGAACTTCTCGAATCATTTCCTTTAAAAATCGGGGATGTTCGGCATTCAGCTCGTTGCCGTGTTCATCTGCATAAAAATGAATGGTATCGATCTCCAATGCCGAAAGTTCTAAAGCACGGGATGCCGCATCGATATCCAGAGGGATTCGGATCATCAGAATAATATCCGATTTTATTTTACGGATGTTATGGATGGTATCTTCGATATCATTGTCAAAAGTCAGTTCAACCACACGACTTTGCTGAATGAGCGCTTCATGATTCATGGCGTTGGCACAGGTGAAACTGGGAATCAGATTCCGGGCATACGGCAAAAGGGTGTCCGAATAATCTTCAAGGCGGATGATCAGAAAAGTGTCGAGAACCTGAGACGCCCTGGCCGCCGACTCAACAATAGATGGGTTGACAATCAGGTTGTCCGGCAATTGTAGTATTAAAGGTATGGGAATCTCCAGTATCGGAAGTGCCTCTGAGGCCAAAGACATGTCGTCATTAAATTTTAAGGGGGATATCCTTCGGGAGATTTCGAAACAGGTATTGATATACTCCCGTCCGTGGATGCCGTCCCTTGTAGGTCGGACGATTTCAGACATATCTGTCCACATGGAATCGAAACCTTCGGCTACGAAGGGGCCTCGATAACCGGCCCCTGACACCGGAATTTTTCCGGTATGAGCCTGATACCAGAGCCTGTGGATGATATCGGGACGCCAGTACTCATCCCCCAACGTACGGTATTCCGGATTTATCACCCGGGAAAAAATGCCTCTTGTGCATTCCTGCACACAACGAAAACAGCTGTGGCAGGCATAGAGGTATTCAGGTTCACCCATGGTGCTCATGTGAAGATAGTTTTCCTTGAAAATACCGTAGATGCATTTTTTCTTAACGCATTCTCTGCAACTGCCGGCGCAATCTTCCCGGAACTCCACCGTGGCATACTTGCCGATGGGATGGTGCCTTGGAGTAGCTGTTTTAATGGGTATATGATACTTCTTTGGCATTTAACTCTCCAATTTATTCTTATAAAAAGACAGAGCCGAGCGATTCCATCCTTCTACATTCTAAATTCATTATTCTAAATTCGTTATTCTATTATCCAGAAGCAGGTTTGTGGATGAATGATAATTTTCATAATCGTCAATCATCAATTTTCAATCTCTATGGTCTTGGCATCAGGCCGGCTGATTCGACGATTTCTCCAACAATGTCCTCCCATTCGATGGCCATGATATGAACCCCATGCACCCCTTCAATATCACGGAGTTCGGCAATGGTTTCCAGGCATATTTTAAGGCCCTCTTCCACAGCTTTTTCCTTGGGGACGCCTGCCATCCGATCGATCAAGTCTTCGGGTACATCCATTCCAGCCACTTTGTTGTTCATAAATCTTGCCATACCGGCAGATTTCAAAGGGGTGACGCCGCCAAGGATATGAACCTTTTCGGTCAGGCCTTCTTCCCTGGCCATTTTCATCCATTCCTTGAAGCGATCCATATTATAAATACACTGGGTCTGAATGAAATCAGCACCTGCATCTATTTTTTTGGCCAGACGAATCACGCGATATTCAAAAGGATCGGCAAAAGGATTGGCCGCGGCGCCGATGAACATTACCGGTGGATCATTCAAATCAAAACCGCTCATATCCTTGCCTTCATCTCGCATGGTTTGAACGGTTCGGATAAGATTCATGGAATCAATATCAAAGACATTTAACGCGTCCGGCTGACTGCCGAAACTTTGATGATCTCCGGAAAGGCATAAAATATTTTTAATGCCCAAAGAATAGGCACCCATGATGTCGGATTGCAAAGCGATTCTGTTTCGATCCCGGACAACCATTTGCATCACCGGCTCCAAACCCATCTGCAAGAGATGCGCACTTGCCGCAATGCTGGACATTCTCACGATGGCGGTCTGGTTGTCAGTGACATTAACGGCATCCACATATCCGTTTAATAACTCGCCTTTTTTACGGATAACCTCAGGATTAGCGCCCCGTGGCGGACCGCATTCTGCGGTAACGGCAAATTCTCCTTTTGCTAAAATTTCCTGTAGTTTGCTGATCGGTTTTTCGTTCATATCATATGATCCTCTCTTACCATTTTTCTTGGGCCGCCAGAAAGGCTGGGTTGCCAGTTTTTGGGGGGAACATAGATCCTTAAGTTATCCATTTGCCCCA
>JASFGF010000126.1:0-7486 GCA_050123915.1 Desulfobacterales bacterium
TGATGATTGACCAGATATTTGAAGATTCGTCGGTCCAGCATATTTCATCGTTCGTTGGGATTTTCCAGTTTGGATCATCCTTGAGCAGCATGTTTAATTTGCGCTTGCTTTTTGTGAGCGCAACCCATTTTGCAGAGAGTTTTAGTGAGGCTTTTATCGGCGGATTCTCGTTTATCCTTATGAACAACCCGAGCTTTCGGGCATTACATTCCAACACCGGCGACAAATTTAAATAACGGCTGGAAATGTGATACAAAATCACTCCGTCCGTTTTGAGAATTTCCAGAAGTTCCTGTATGGCCTCAAAAGTCAAAAGATGGGTGGGTATGGCTCCGCTGGAAAAAGCATCCATGACCAGCAAGTCATAATGGTTTTTTGGCATTTCTCGAAGAGTAATCCGAGCGTCCCCTATAAAATACCGAATATCAGCCGCACTTGCCTTTAGGTTGTCAAAGCACTGTTTGGCGATGTTCACCACGATAGGATCTATTTCGAAAAAGTCAAAGTGTTGGCCCTTTTTGCCATACAACGCCAGTACGCCGGTTCCAAGCCCGACCATCCCAATGTTTTTCAAATTTGGGATCTCAAGCAATGATTTTCCAACACCTGTATGTTCATGATAATACGCAATGGGATAAAGTTTGTTCTCTGAATCCCTTGCTTGCCCGCCGTGATTGGTGGTTCCCATGTAGAGAATTCTGTGGGCCAAATGTTTGTCTGAAATGGCCTGGTAATCGACAACTCTGTAAGTGCCGTAAAAACTTCTGTCCTGTAATACAAGCGAAGGCGGCAGGAAAACCTCCTGGCTCAAATAGGTCGCTGCAACAAGAAGCCATAGTGCGGTCTGAAAAACGATGCGAATTTTTTTTCGGGTTTTTGCCACGTATGGCCATAAAATAAAAAAAAATGATGCAATGATCACCATGTGAAACTCAAAAACTGAACTGAACATCATCGGTGCTGCAATTCCCGCCAAAATCCCTCCGAGACACCCTCCCATTGATAAGTAAAGATAAAAAGAGGTCAGGTTTTTCGGTTCCGGTTTGCTTTGTTCAAGGTTTCCATGAAAGAACATGCATATGGCAAAAAGAGAAACCAAGCTTATCAGGATTTTCCAAACCAAACCCGCATTTAGATTTCCAAACAAGATAAAACTCATGACAACAACAGGAACAAGGACGGATACACTCCTTATCGGGCCTGGCCGGGACACGGTCGGCCACAAAAAACAAACGATAAAGGAAATCAGATAGACACAAAGAGGCAGGACCCACAGCAAAGGAAAATTTGCAATGTCAACGGTCATATAATTGGTGAAGACAACGAGTGAAGCGCATGGTATCATGGCCTGATAAAGCCATTTTATTTTTGTTTGCGCTGCAATTTTTTCAAAATGCTGATCGTGGCATGAGTCTGGATTAGACGAAACAGCCGGTGCAATATTTCGGCTGGCATTAATATACCTTATTAGGCATGAAACAAGAAGCAGGGTATAAAGTATATACCCCCATGACCACAATTTGGTCTGTCTGCTGTTGGATAAAAGAGGTTCTATAACAAAAGGATAACTGAGCAGCCCTGCCAGAGATCCTGCATTTGAGACCGCGTATTGCACATACGGGTTTCTTTCCCTATCCTTTTTTTCAGCTACGATCCAGTGTTGGACCGTCGGTGAGGTGGTGGAAAGTAAAAAGTATGGCAGACCGGCGGACACAAACAACAACACCAATATGGCTGCAACAGGGGAAGAATCTGTATGAATGAAACGAATCTGTACGGGGATAAGCAATAGTGACAGTGCAATTAATAGTGCATAGAATATCACTTGTTTTGTTAAGTTCATATTCTTTGCAATAAAATGACTTGCTGCATACCCTGTTAGAAGAAGTGACTGAAAAAAGATCAGGCATGTGATCCAAATATAAGAGCTGCCACCGAAAAAAGGAAGAATGATTTTTGAAATCATCGGTTGCAGATTAAAAATTAAAAAAGCAGACAGTCCTATTGTCAAAACTTGAAGCATGATCTTTTAGTTAAATCGATACATCGTTAAATTATTGATTGGTCAGTTATTTAAGATCGTTAAGATAGCTGTATAATCCTGAAGTACGACCCCTGAACGCTATTTTCTCTTTCCCATTTCCTATTGCCATTAAACATATCGGTTATTTTTCTTAATTTCTTAATTCCAGTTTAGCCACCGACTCGATGTGATACGTATGCGGAAACATGTCCACCGGCTGAACTTCCAGCACCCTGTAACTATTTTTCATCATGCCAAGATCCCGTGCCATGGTTGTAGGATTACAAGACACATATACGATCCTGGCCGGTGCCAATTCAATAATTTTATGAACCACATCCTTGTGCATTCCTGCCCTCGGCGGATCTATGATCATCACATCCGGTTCGGTTGTCATTTCGGCAAGTTTTTCTTTAATATCTCCGAGAATAAATTGACAATTGGATATCCCGTTGATGTGACAGTTGTTCATTGCATCATTTACCGAACTTTCAGCGATTTCAATGCCGATCACTGTTTTGGCTGTCCCGGATATAAATATGGCAATTGCCCCTGTTCCGCAGTAAAGATCCACAACCGTTTCCCTGCCAGAAAGATCAGCATATTCCCTTATGGTTTCGTATAAACGTTGTGCGCCCAGGGTATTGGTTTGAAAAAATGAGTTTGCCGATATTTCAAATTCAAATTCACCGATCCTATCTCTGATACAGGGCTTTCCGGAAAGCAATATTTCATACTCTCCCACAGCGACGCCGGCTTTTCGCGAAGTAATATTGTTAACCACCGATACGATTTGAGGATAAGTGTTCACCAGTTGATCGGCCAGAGGTCGCACGATTTTTCGGTCTTCTTTTGAAGTGATGATATTGACCATCCACTGGTTATACGCCTTAGAATGTCTCAGCATAATAAAGCGCCAGAAACCGATATGACTACGAAGTCCATAGACAGGAACACCTGAAGCCCGAATAAATTTTCTGACATCATCAAGGATATGATTCCCGAGTTCAGGCTGGAGCAAACACACACGGGTGTCCATTACCTTATAAAAAGTTCCAGGAACATGAAGCCCAAGTGCAAAGTTATTGTCAACACTCGGCATGTCCATCTCCTCCGGCATAAGCCACCTGCGATCAGAAAAGGAAAACTCCATTTTGTTCCGGTATTCAAATATTTCCGTCGAAGGGATTGTAGGAAGCACCGTTACACCTTGAATTCGGCCGATCCGCTCGATGGATTCCGCCACATGCTGTTGTTTGTATTCAAGCTGTTTGTCGTAATTTAAAAACTGCCATTTGCAACCACCGCAAACCCCGCTGTACATACACTGCGGGGTTATCCTGAAGGGTGACGGCTTTAATAGGGTGTCGATAAAGGCTTCGGCATATTGCTTTTTCTTTTTAAAAATGCGTCCGATCACATGATCCATTGGAACGGCCTTTTCTACAAACACGGTAAGTCCGTTTATCTTTGCAATGCCTTTTCCGCCAAAGGCGATTCCGGAAATTTCAAGTTCCAGTAACTGTCCTTTTTTAATTTTCATTTTGAAAATTCATCTTTTAATTATGAGGTGCTCGCAAAAAGTCTATTATGAGCGATATTTAATACCCATTGAAAAATATCACGAATCATGAGATAATCCAACCATGAATCAAACAAATATATCTTTTACCTCCAACGGATTCCTTTTAAAAGGTATACTTCACTTACCGGAAACCAACCAACCGCCGGTTGTCATCGGTTCTCACGGTTTGCTCAGCAATAGTTATTCCCCAAAGCAGATTGCCTTGGCTCGAGAATGCAATGCCCACGGTATTGCCTATTTTAGATTCGACCATCGAGGCTGTGGACAGAGTGAGGGTGTTTTTAATGAAATCACCTCCTTAAATGGCCGCCGCGATGATCTTATCAGTGCTGTAAAAACCATTCAAATGCGAAATGACATCGGGAAAAGGATCGGTCTTTTTGGAAGCAGTATGGGAGGAACCGTCTGTATTTCTGCAGCAGATGTCCTTGATATCGACGCATGGGTCACGTATGCGTGTCCTGTTCGCAGCAGTTCCGTAACCTCGGCTTTGAAAAAATCAGATGATGCCGGAAAAATTAAACCATTGCTGGATCAGAAATATCTGACATGGGACATCTCCGACCAGCTCAAACACCTTCACCACATCTTTATTTTACACGGTGACTCCGACAGAATCGTATCGCCGACCAATGCTCACGAGATCTACACAAAATCTGGCGATCCAAAAAAACTGATCATTCAAAAAGGCGGAAACCATCTTATGAGCAACAAAAAACATCAGAAAGATTTTTTGCGGGAAGCGGTAAGCTGGTTCAAAAAATGGCTAATCGACTAATAGGATTAATGATCGATGATTGTCGGTTGATGATTTGTGATTCAAAATAAAAAGATTTAAAGCACATACCCGTCACTCATTATCTCTTAGCGTGCGTTTGGTTTGTTGGGTCGGTTAAATTCGATTAAATGTCTACGCAGGATGTCCAGTGCTTTCACGGCAAAAATCTTTTTGTTTCTCCATCGACTGTTGAATGGAAAAAAGAACCGAAATCCCAGGGCAGATTGGCGGGTAGCAAGACCAATACAAACCGTTCCCACAGGCTTTTCGTCAGAGCCTCCATCCGGTCCGGCAATACCGCTGGTTGCAAGTCCGTAATCAGATTCAGCGATTCGCCTTACACCCGCTGCCATCTCTTTTGCTGTCTTTTCATGAACAGCACCGTAGTGTTCAATAACATCAGAGGATACGCCCAAAACCTTTTGTTTGGCTTCATTTGAATACGTAACCCCTGAGAAAATAAAATAATTTGAACTGCCCGGCACATTGGTCAACAAGTGAGATATCAGACCCCCGGTACAGCTTTCAGCAACTGCCAGCGTTTCATTTCGTCTTAAAAGAAATCTGCCTACCATCGCCTCCATGGGGCTTTCGTCTTCTGAGAAAACATTGTCCCCTATTTCCTTTATAACCGCTGAACCTGCCTCGAGCATACGTTGATGAAGTACATCTTTGTCTTTATCTCGACCATACAGTTTTATCTGAATTTCCGGGAATTTGGCGCGATATCCTATTACAATTTCCGGGAACTTGCCACTGATGCCTGACATTCGTTCGGCGGTGGCCGATTCCGTTAAGCCAAAGGTTGATATGGTTTTCACCATTCTGAATTCATTATCGTCTCCACGTAACGTTTTCAGATGAGTAAGGACAGTATCTGAAAACATTCTTTCCATTTCAAAGGGGACCCCGGGTAAAAAGAAAAACATGCAGCGGTTTATTTTTAACATAAACCCAGGTGCGGTTCCCACTGGATTTAAAATAAGCTCAGCCCCCCGAGGCAACATGGCCTGTTTTTTGTTGGAATCAGGCATCATACGATTTCTGGCCTTGAAATAGCGTTCAACCCCATGAAGTGCCGGCAGATTTAAAACAAGATCAACGCCAATGGATACAGCTGCTGCCTGGGCTGTTAGATCATCCGGAGTCGGACCCAGCCCGCCGGTAACCAAGGCAGCATCGGATCGGTTTCCGATTTCCTGAAGGATTAATGCAAGATCCTCCACGTTATCACCGACACATGTATGGCGCACAACGTTAAAGCCGGTTTCTTCGAGCTTCATGGCAATGGTTGCCGAATTTCTGTCAATCACCGCACCGGAAAGGATTTCATCGCCGGTAATGAGTATCTCTACGTTCATAAAATATTACCTAAAGTGATAATTTAACTAAATTGTTTAACATCTTCTATTTATGTCAATATTATATAATTAAGTCGATTTTCCAGCGAAAACTATTCACCCGAAGGAGTTCACGGGTTTGCTTCCCTGTGAACACATACTATCACTTGCTACTCTCTTGCAGGTCATTATAAATGGATCGAACCTGACGGCACATCCTGTCAAACTGATCTGGATAAAGCGACTGGGCACCATCGCTTAACGCCTCTTCAGGTGCATGATGTACTTCTACAACCAGTCCGTGGGCCCCTACGGCCACAGCTGCACGGCTCAAAGGAATCACCTGGTCTCGTTGACCGGCAGCATGGCTGGGATCAACAACAATAGGAAGATGGCTTTCTTTAGCTACGACGGATACAGCCGAGAGATCAAGCGTGTTGCGGCTGTGATGTACAAAGGTTCGTACGCCCCTTTCGCATAAAATCACCTGCGTATTTCCACCTTCCATAATATATTCTGCTGCCATGAGCCATTCATCGATGGTCGCTGCCATACCCCGTTTAAGCAAAACCGGTTTGCTGGTCCGCCCGGCTTTTCTCAGCAAACTGAAATTCTGCATGTTCCGTGCACCGATCTGAATAACATCGGCATATTCAACAACCATGTCCATTTTTTCCATATCCATTACCTCGGTGACAACCGGCAATCCTGTTTTTTCACGAACCGTTGCAAGTATTTTCAATCCTTCTTCTCCAAGTCCCTGAAATGAATAAGGTGACGTTCGAGGTTTAAATGCGCCACCCCTAAAAAGCTGTGCACCGCTTCGCCGGACATGCTCTGCTATGGTCAAAGCCTGGTATTCACTTTCCACGGCACAAGGGCCGGCGATAATTGTCAGATTGCCGCTACCTATGGACACATCTCCGATCTGAATGATGGTGTCTTCATGTTTAAATTCCCGACTGACAAGTTTGTATGGACGTGTAACATGAATCGCATCCTTAACCCCCGGCATCCCTAAGAACGGTGATGCATCAACATGCCCCTTATTGTTTAAAATACCGATGGACATCCTTTCTCCGCCTGGAATAGGACGCGCCGTAAATCCCCGCTGTTTGATGACAGCAATAATGTTGTCAATTTCAGCCTGTGTTGCTTTTTTATCCATAACAATGAGCATGGTCTTTCCTCCTTATGAGTCGCCATTTACCTGACCTGTTAAATTCTCGAAGTGACAGCGAAGCGTATTTCACCAAGGTCATTGGTCACGGGTCTTTCGACCTCGAACATTGGTTTCTGAGAACCAGTCATTTAAGCAAAAAAAAACCGTGGGCTTCAATGTGCCCACGGTCTTTAATTTTCCTTTTAAAAATTGGTTCAGTCTGCTTCCAACCGGTCGGCACACTCCCTTCTTCCGGTGATCCACCACCACCAAAAATAATATTGTTGGTTTAAATATTTCATCATTTCAATTCCCGACCGGTTTGATCCCTATCTGACAGCATTTCAAGGTTGAGCTTCAAACTATCGAAATGTATTCACCGTTGTCAAGATAATTTTCAGCCTGCTCTTTGTTAAACCAAACATTTAATAGAAGTTATCTCAAAATAATCTTTTGGCCCAACCTCGGCGTTGGAGCCTCGTTTTAAATCCTCGACATACTTGAGTATGCGTGTCGAAGATCCCGTCAGCAGTCGGGGCGGGTTAAAACTCGGCTCCGCCTTGATCTCGAACCAAAATCTTTATTTTGAGATAGATTC
>JASFGF010000127.1:0-7463 GCA_050123915.1 Desulfobacterales bacterium
GACTGCCTGCTCGATAAACAAAACGGGATGTCCTCCTGTTGAAGTCAAGGGCGGCAATGTCACTGGCGGTAGCGTGGCATTGAGATGCGGCGTCAGCAGCCAGTTTCTTTCTGCATTACTGCTCATCGCACCTTACACTCAAAACGGGGTTGAAATAAACATCGTCGAGGGCCCGGTATCAAAGCCTTATGTGGATATGACCGTCGATGTCATGAAAGCACTTGGCGTAGATGTCCAGCGTAATGGTTACGAGCAATTCAGTGTTGCCGGAGGGCAGGTTTACAAAGCAGGATCTTATAAAGTAGAGCCCGACTGTTCCCAGGCAGGATATTTTTGGGCTGCTGCCGCCATCACCGGTTCAAAGATTAAAGTAAAGGGAACAACACATAAAACACGGCAAGGTGATGTCCGTTTAACACAACTTTTTGAAAACATGGGGTGTACCGTCAATTACGAAACCGACGGCATTTCAGTCACCGGCAAATCCCTAACGGCCATCACAGCCGATATGGCGGATATGCCGGATATGGTGCCCACGCTGGCAGTGGTTGCTGCATTTGCCGACGGAACAACGGTGATTAAAAATGTGGGCCATCTTAAAGCAAAGGAGAGTGACCGCTTGGATTCTGTCGTCAACGAGCTCTCAAAGATGGGAATCGAAGCAAGCTGCAGCGATACGGGGATGATCATTAAAGGCGGAAACCCGAAAGGCGCTGAAATCGATACATACGGGGACCATCGTATGGCCATGAGTTTCGCCCTTGCGGGACTAAAAGTTCCGGGCATTGCCATCAGAGATGAAAAATGTGTTGAAAAGTCGTTTCCTAATTTTTGGGATGTGTTTGAAGGGCTGTATGGTAAATGAACATTTTTTTGATTGGATACCGATGTACCGGAAAGACAACTGTGGGACGCTCCCTTGCAAAGCGCCTTGAACGATTTTTTTTTGATACGGATGTGGAACTGGTGAAAGAGCAGGGCGTAAACATATCTGACATTGTGGATCAAAGGGGATGGACCGCTTTTCGTGAAATAGAAAAGCAGGTGATTCAACGTACATGTGGACGTGACAATCAAGTGGTGGCCACGGGAGGTGGTGTTGTTCTGGATGAAGATAATGTTAAACGAATGAAGGACAGCGGCGTGCTCGTCTGGTTAAGGGCTGACATCGACACTATCGAGAAGCGAATCATCGAAGATAACACGACCCGGGATTTTCGGCCGTCGCTGACCTCCAAAGGATCGGTCGAAGAGATTCAGGAAACACTTCTTTCGCGAAATCCGTTATATGAAAGGGCCATGGATTTTTTTGTGGATACGGATTTCATGGACATAGATATGGTTTGTGATACGATCATACAGAAAATAAAGGGAACCGAATACAAAAACAATATTGGTTTGACAAAATAGAGAGCAGCGATGCCGGGAAACACATTCGGAACACTATTTAAAATTACGACCTGGGGCGAGTCTCACGGGAAAGGTGTGGGGGTTGTCATTGACGGTTGTCCACCCGGAATATCCCTTGATGAGACCATGATTCAGACCATGTTGAATCGCAGACGGCCGGGAAAATCACCTGCCAGTACATCAAGAAAAGAGCCGGATCGGGCGGTGATTATGTCCGGTGTTTTTGAGAATATAACTACCGGTACCCCCATTATGATCATGGTATACAACAAAGATGCGGATCCTAAAGCATATGCGCCGTATAAAGATGTTTTTCGTCCCGGTCACGGTGATATGACTTACATCGCCAAATACGGGATACGAGACTGGCGAGGTGGAGGGCGGGCATCTGCCCGGGAGACCGTGGCAAGAGTAGCGGCGGGCGCTGTCGCCAAGGCGCTTCTTGACCGCGAACGCATTAAAATTCTTGCATATACCCTAAAACTTGGCGGTGTGAGCGCCGAAATATTCGATTTCGATATTATCGACAAGGATATGTTCTGTTGCCCTGACATAAAAGCGTCGGAAAAAATGAAGGCACGTGTCTTGGAGGTTAAAAAACAGGGTGACTCATTGGGTGGAATTGTTGAGATACGGGCAAAAGGTGTTCCGCAGGGGTTGGGAGATCCGGTATTTGATAAACTTGATGCGGATCTGGCAAAAGCGTTGATGAGTATCGGCGCCGTCAAAGGGGTCGAGATTGGGTCCGGTTTCGAAGCAGCGGAAAAATTGGGATCTGATAACAATGATCCCATCACTCCGCAGGGCTTTCCCACCAACAATGCAGGGGGGATTTTGGCTGGAATATCCAACGGGGATGATATTGTGATTCGCGTGGCCGTTAAACCGATTCCTTCAATTTCAATCGAACAGCAGACCATAGACCAAACCAACCAACCGGCGACCATTTCAACCAAAGGACGTCATGACATTTCGGCTATCCCGCGTATCAACGTTGTCTGTGAGGCCATGGTCAGTCTTGTCCTGGCCGATCATCTGTTAAGGCAGCGAGCCATTAAATAGTGCCCATCCATAAATGGCCCTTTTTGTCCTGATCGGCGTTCTCCGCGGGTTTCCGGCTGCGGCGTACAGACGTACACCTCACCGCAAACCCTTGTGCGGCCTTGATCAGAACAAAAATTGCTCATTTCTGGATTGCACACCCTTTGTGTTCATTTTGAAATCATGGATGGACACTATATAGCCTATTCTCATATTTTTCAGTTTATATTTATTTTGATCCTGTACGGGCCTCTGGTCTAAAAACGAAAAAGAGCAGAGAGACTGACAGTGCGAGAAAAGCGGCATCCCACAAGATGGTTTCGATGCTGATGGAACTTCCCCTGGTGGTTGAAAAACATCCGCAATTGACATCCAGGCCCCTCGCCAGATTAAAGCATAATGCGCCGATATAGACGACAAGCAGGATATTACACCATATTACCGCTCCTGACATCCAGAATCCGAGAATTAAAAAGACGCCCATCAGCATTTCAAGCCACGGCAGAAAAATGGCGGTTACATTGATGAGTCCGTCCGGAAGAATCTGGTAATTATAAACGACTTCGGCAAATGCTTTGGGGTGCAAAATTTTGTCATAACTGGCGTATATAAATATCACCCCAAGAATCAATCGTGCACCATGGTAAAAAAAGCGAAAGAGATGTTTTTTATTTTTCATCGTCGATTTTTTCTATAGTTATGGCAATGGATTAATAAATCCAAATCAATGAGTATCTTCTTTATCTATGGGAAGATCGGCGTTTTGCCACTTTGTCCAGCCGTTTACCAGTATCCTGACATTGGTAAATCCCATATCGAGTAGAAAATTTGCCAGATGATGACTCAGTTCGCAGGTTTCTCCGTCACAATAGGTAATGATCGGTGTGTCGACAGATATATCTTTCGTAACCTCCACAAACCTCTGGTCAACTTCTACCCAGGGAAGACTGCGAGCACTTCTGATATGTCCTTTTTTATAATCATCATTGGGGCGGGCATCCATCATAATGACTGCTTGCTTGAAAAACAGGTTTTTTGCTTCGACAAGAGATATGTCCAGCCGTTCGCCAGAGGGAGACATCATGCGGGTTGTCATGGACCAGTCCTCAAACAGCGGTAACCGGTTGCTTCGAAACTGATTGATCGAAAACCCGAGAAAAATTGCCAGAGTAAAGATGGCCGCGCACTGCCAAACCGATTGCATAAGTTGTTGTCCGAGCGTTTTTGATGTTTTTTCATTAAATTGCATGAACATGCCGAATGGTTCTCCTGTTTTTGAAAAGCATGCATTACATCTACCATAAAAGTCAATGTCAATATGATCGCCCGTAATTTATGTCAGAGCCTGATCGAAGTCATCGATCAGATCCCCTGTCGTTTCCAGCCCCACGGAAAGTCGAATCAGACGGTCAGATATGCCGGCGGCTTTACATTCTGTGGGAGACAGGCCCGAATGAGACGTGGTTACCGGGCGGGTGATCAGCGTTTCAACACCGCCGAGACTCGGTGCACTGATAGGAAGACGTGTCCGTGCGATAAACGCATCTGCAGTTGATACGTCACCCTTGATTTCGAAACTGAGCATCCCGCTGAAACCATCCAATAATTTTTTAGCCAGATGGTGTCCGGTACAGGTATCCAGTCCCGGATAATGGACGGTTTCCACGGCTGGATGAGCTGAAAGAAATTTGGCGATAGCCAGTGCACTTTCATTCTGGTGTTTCATTCGAACGGCCAGTGTTTTCAGCCCCCGATGAAGAAGGAAACAGGCGTGCGGGTCCAGCGATCCGCCCAGATGGATGAGTTTGTGGGCAATTTTTTGAATCAAATCTTTACGCCCGATAACGGCGCCTGCCACAATATCAGAATGGCCGTTGAGATATTTGGTACAGCTATGCAATGACAGGTCGAATCCCCATTCTGCCGGGCGGAAGTTGATAGGGCTGGCAAAGGTGTTGTCGATCATTGAAATCAATCCATGTTTGCTGGCAAACGCAACCACCGATTTAAGATCCGCCACCGTCATCAATGGGTTTGTGATGGTTTCCACATAAATGGCCCGTGTGCTGGGCTTTAATTGTCCGGCCCATGTATCGGGTTCGTTACCGTTAACAAAATCAAAGGACACCCCTAACGTTTTAAAATCCGAGTTGATGAAATCGAGGGTTCCGCCATACAGACAATCCTGGACCAGAAAATGGTCTCCCGGAGACAACAGGGCCAGAAAGGTTGTTGTGATGGCGGCCATACCGCTGGCAGTAACCAGAGCGGCGTCGGCGTTTTCCAGGGCCGCAAGCTTTTGATGAAGGGCAACATGGTTGGGGGTGTTGTTCATGCGAATGTATTTGAGCGCGTCATAATGGTCCTGGCCTGCATATTGAAAGGTTGACGATTGAAACACCGGCAGGGTCACCGCCCCTTCGATGCGGGGTTCCGGTTCTCCTGCATGAATCAGTTTGGTTTCGATGTGCATCGGCCGATGAGTCATAATGAAAATCCTCCCATTTTCTGTTCGTTTTGAAAGAAAATCACCTATCGAACTCCATATACTTTGTCAAGATCGCTCTTTTCGTTAGATTTTTTTCAAAAATAGTATAAACTTTCTAAATGGTCATCCATTAAAATTACTATGAGGTTGAAATTCAAGATTTAAACCTGTATGAAAAGATTCATGCGAAAAGAGTTTTTGCCATTCTCACGTCCGAGTATTACCGAGGCGGATATTGCCGCCGTCGGTGAGGTACTTCGTTCAGGGTGGATCACCACCGGTTCGAAAAATGCCGAATTTGAAGAAAAATTCAGCAAGTATACCGGCTGTGTCGGAGCGGCGGCCCTGTCTTCGGCAACTGCGGGAATGCACCTTGCTTTAAAAGCATTGGAAATAGGCCCCGGCGATGAGGTGATTACCCCATCCATGACATGGGTTTCAACCGTTAACCTCATTGTTTTAAGTGGTGCAATACCTGTTTTTGTGGATATTGACCGAGACACTTTGATGGTTACAGCGGATTTGATTCAAGAGTACCTGTCAGCAAAAACCAGGCTGATCATTCCGGTTCATTTTGCGGGCGCTCCGGTTGATATGGCACCTGTTCGCAAGCTTACCGAAGGTCGTAATATTACCATTATCGAAGATGCTGCCCATGCCGTCGGCACCGAATGTCACGATGAAAAAATAGGAAAAAGGGGCACCTCTATATTTTCGTTTCATCCCATCAAAAATATTACCTCGGGTGAAGGCGGCATGTTTTGTTCAGATGACTTTAACCTTGTGGATCGGATTCGTCGCCTGAAATTTCACGGGTTGGGCGTCGATGCCTTTGATCGAAGAACACAGGGTAGATCTCCCCAGGCCCAAGTAATAGAACCCGGCTTCAAATATAACATGCCGGATATTCTGGCGGTTCTCGGAATTCAGCAACTGTCAAGAGTTGAAGAATTTAATGATAAACGAACGCAACTGGCCATGCATTACCGAAAAAGATTGACAGAAGTTGAAGAACTTCGGCCTTTGGCAGTTCCTCCATATTCCCATAAACATTCATGGCACCTGTTTATTGTTCGTCTGGATATTGAAACATCGAAACTTAGCCGAAACGATTTCATGGAAGAACTCAAAAAGAGAAATATCGGTACCGGGCTTCATTTTCAAGCCGTGCACCAGCAGAAATATTATCAGGATACAATGAAAATTCCAGCAGGTATGTTGCCCAATACGGAGTGGAATTCCAAGCGTATATGCTCTTTGCCGCTTTTTCCAGAAATGACGCATGAAGATGTGGATGATGTCGTCGATGCCATAAAGGATATTTTGAAATCATGAGCACACAAACATCACTGTCTGTTGTTATTCCAGTGTTTAACGAGGAGGAGAACCTGGATGAACTCATTCGGCGTTGCCTGTCGGCTTGTGACCGAACGGGACGTCTTTTTGAAATTATCCTGGTTGACGACGGCAGCTCCGACGGTTCTGCCGAAAAAATCGATCTTGCAGCAAAACAAAATTCCGGCAAAGTGGTGGGGGTTTTTTTAAACAGAAATTACGGACAGCATGCAGCGGTTTTTGCCGGATTTAAGCAATCCAGAGGTGATATCATCATTACATTGGATGCCGATCTGCAAAATCCTCCAGAAGAAATTCCAAGATTGGTCGACGCCATGGACAAAGGGTATGATGTGGTGGGAAGTGTACGAACGAATCGACAGGATACGCTTTTTCGAAGGGCGGCTTCCGCCGTTATCAATAGAGGCGTTCAGAAATCAACCGGTGTCATGATGCATGATTATGGCTGTATGTTACGCGCCTATCGCAGACATGTTGTTGAGGCGATGCTGATGTGTAAGGAACACAGCACCTTTATTCCCATTCTTGCCAACAGTTTTGCCCGGATTACCACTGAGATTCCGGTTAAGCATGAAGCGCGCAAACAAGGTCAGTCGAAATACAGTCTAATGAAGCTTGTGATGCTGCACTTCGACCTGTTAACCAGCATGACAACCTTCCCACTAAGGTTGTTGAGCATCATCGGCGGGATGATCTCTTCAGCCGGAATCGGCTTTGGCCTGTTCCTCTTACTGATGCGTATCTATTACGGGGCTGAATGGGCAGCCCAAGGTGTTTTCACTCTTTTTGCAATTTTATTTATCTTTGTCGGTGCCCAATTCATTGCAATGGGACTTCTAGGAGAGTATATTGGTAGGGTTTACCATGATGTGAGAGCCCGTCCCCGTTACTTCGTTCAGCGGGTTTCCGGGGATCGAAAAATTAATAGTGAAATAGATACTAAAGGACAACAATGAAAGCAATCGTATTGGCCTATCACAACATCGGATGTGTAGGAATTGAAGCCCTTCTGAAAAACGGATTTGAGATCGAAGCGGTTTTCACACATAAGGACAACCCGAATGAAAATGTATGGTTTGAGTCTGTGGCCGAACTTGCATCAAGCCATGAGATTCCTGTATTTTCGCCGGAAGATATTAATCATCCCATCTGGGTAGAAAAAATTAAG